>CABSBA010000074.1 GCA_902475825.1 uncultured Collinsella sp.
TTAATTCCAAAGCAGGCCTTCGAGCCTGCTTTGTTTTTACCCCACGCGGAGGGGTGGCAGAGTGGTTGAATGCGGCGGTCTCGAAAACCGTTTGGCCTGTATAAGGTCACGAGGGTTCGAATCCCTCCTCCTCCGCCATTTTGGTTGAGAAAGCTCCCGGGAATGGGAGCTTTTTTGTTTTGAGTCCCTAACAAGCAAATGCGTCGGAGGAGGAGGGATTCGAACCCGCCCCTCCCTCAAAACATGTACGTCATCCTCCAAAACCGACATTTTTCGACATCTTTGAAGGCTGACGTACATGTTTGGATTGAGCTCGTGGGAGTGGCACTATTCGGAAGGTGCCTCTTCGTCTCGTATGCCTTTCCAGTTGCGGATAAGCGCCTTGCGTAGTTCGTTTTGCTCTCGCTGGTACCCGCTGTCGGTACAGCGAGGCATGCCGAGTGCTTCGCGAATGTTGTTCATGGCGCGGTGAAAGGCGAGCTGGCTACCGAACTGAGCCGAAGTGAGCGTAACGATTCGATATCCCATTTGGGAGAGAACGGCCTCTCGCTCCGCATCTGCCCCCTTGCGCTCGAACTCATCGTGAAAGCCGCCCTTATATTCGATACCGAGCTCCCTGCGCTTGTAGGTAACGAGCGCATCGATTTTGAGTGTTCGAGCTTTGGCGCAATGCCAGAGACGTTGAGGGATCTCGAGCGGTTTGTTGAGTTCGATACCTCGGATGCCAACGCCGCCTTCGCTTGTTGGGAGCGAGAGGGCGATTGCCGAAGCGGTCTCCATAGGCGAGGCCGAGTGATCGTAGATGTGCCTGAGCGCGAGCCGTGCACGTGTGGCACCGGGTTTGCCGGGGTGCCGATCGAGCAGTTCGGTTATTTCATCCTTGGAGGTGGTGGCTGGTTGCTCGGTATAAGGGTCGGCGGGATTGAGCCTCACGCGATAATCGCCGCAAACTTCATAGCCATATTCGAGATATTCGATCCTATCCATCCACTCGGCAGCGAGCACGAAGGTGAAGGCTTCGTCGGTGATGAAGATTCCGGGCGTCAACTCGTCAATATGCTCGTAGGGAAGATTTTGTCCAAGAATGTGGCAAATGACGCCTTTGGTGCGAATTCGCTCGAATTCGAATACAACCGAGATATCGATAGTTTTGAGCATATCGGACGGAATGCCGCAGTCGGTAAGGGCCTGTCGTATGCGCGCAACGCGTTGCTGGGTGGAGATGCCTCGTACGCCTATCTGGTAGTCGTGCCGCGCAAGAGACTGAACCAAATTCTGGGGCGCATGATGGACAAGCCATGCGGTTTTATGCGAAATGAGAACAGGAGTATCCATTGAGGGCCTCTCGCTCTGAGCCGGTATCCAACTCTTATGTCCGTTGAAGTGGGGGAATATACCGGATGTGAGTAAATCAACTCACTCATGCTGTGAGCTCAATCCAAACGTGTACGTCAGCCTCCAAAGATGTCGAAAAATGTCGTTTTTGGAGGGTGACGTACATGTTTTGGATCCCTGGCATTCCAGCAACGCCACGCCCGCGCCCAGTCCCGACCGTTTGCCGAGCAATAGGGTCGCAATCGGCGCCGAACATGTACTATGTACGGGCATTGTTCAAACCCGTAACTCAAAGGACTCCATCTTGCCCGTCGTCGCCGCTATAATCGTTACCTCACATGCCTCGGATGCCATGGTCGCTATCCCCTTTTGGCTCGAGATGTTCGCCGTTGTCGCTGCATCGATCTCGGGCGTGCTGGTTGCGCGCGAGCATAAGCTCGACCTGGTGGGCGCAGTCGCGCTCGCGGTGGTCTGCGGTCTGGGCGGCGGTCTTTTGCGCGATATGACACTCCAGGTCGGCAACGTCTACATCCTCAACCAGCCAATGGCGCTGCCGCTCTCCATCGCAACGGCGGCCATCATCTACATCTTCCCGGCAATCGTCGATAAACCCGAGAAACTCATCCCATTGCTCGATATCATCTCGGTCGGCATCTACGCCGCCACCGGAGCGGACAAAGCACTGGTTTATGGCTTTGCGCCGGCCGTATGCATCATGATGGGCTTTTTCACCGCGGTGGGTGGCGGCATGTTGCGCGACGGCTTTATGGGCGTGGTTCCGGGCATTTTCCAGCGCACCAATTTCTACGCCATCGCCGCCATCGCCGGATCGACAAGCTATGTGTGTCTCGTTATGAGCGGCATCATGAGCAATGTCGCCGCGCTGGTCGTATGCGTCGCGGTGACCATGGGTCTGCGCTGGCTCTCGCTGCGCTTTGATATCAAAAGCCCCACCGAGGAAGACATCGCACGTTTTTTGCATCGCAAAAAGTAGGTGGCGCGGGCTCGTCCCCGAAATGCAACCGAGAGGTTCTTTTAGAGCGCCCGCGCGTTGGGTACCCTGTTAGGTACATGTCGAGTATCTAACGAAGGATTCACTATGCCTTGCAACCTAGAACCGTCGTCCCGGAGCCATAAAGCGCAGGCCCGCATCGCCCTTCTATTCGCACTGATTGCACTTGCGCTGACCGCGCTTCCCGCGACGTCATTCGCCGGCACAGACACCGCGGGCAACGTGCTCGCAACCGAAGTTGACTCAAATCCGTCTGGCGTCGAAGGCGACCTGTACTGGGCCGGCCAAAGCCTTAACCTAGACGACGCTTCCATCGGCCGCGATATTATCGCCGCGGGCGATACCCTCTCGATTCGCGACTGCACCATAGGCGGAGCCGTTCGCCTGGCGGCGCGCACCATCGATGTCTCCAAAACCGCAATCGATGGCAGCGTGACGGTAGCCGGTCAGCATGTCGTGCTCAACACCGGCAGCACCGCCAACTGTTTTTACGCGATGGGCGAGACGGTTGCCCTGCGAGGCTCCACCAAGTCGGCAGCACTTGCAGGCGATACGGTGACCATCGACGGCACCGTCGAGGGCGATGTCGAGGTTTGGGCCGATAAGCTCGTCTTGGGCAAGAATGCCCGCATTACCGGCACCGTGAGCGCGCATGTTTCCGAAGACCCCGAGCGCGCCGCAGGAGCCGAGGTCGGCGCGCTCAAGATCGACCGCACCGAGAACGAAGATACTTCCACCCTTAACGATGTCATTGGCGGCATCGTCGCCGCGGCGCTCTCGACCTGCTTTGTCGCTCTGCTGCTCGAGCTCGTCTTTCCGCGTGCTGCCGCCAGTGCCGCCGGTATGCTCCACCAGCGCCCCACGCCACTGTGGGTGAGCGGTCTTCTGGGCACGATCTCTATCGTCCCTGCCGTCCTGCTGCTGATTATCTCCATCGCCGGCCTGTCGCTTGCCGGAACCCTCTTGTGCGGCGTTATCGGCATCGCGCTGGTCTCCACCGCCTTTACGGGGTGCGCGATCGCCCGCATGGTCGGACACAACCAGAACCGCTACGCCATGGCAGCCGTCGGCGGTGTGGCCGCAGGCGCCCTCACGGGACTTCCCCTCATCGGCGACTTCATCAGCGGCGTGGCCTTTGTCTTTATGCTCGGCTACGTTATCCAAATCATCTGGCGCAACGCCCGCCTCAAGCCCCAACAAGCCTCCAACACGCCAGGACTCCCCACCGCCTAGCCGCCAACCGCCACAAAAGGGCCAGGCACCTTTGTGGTGGTGCAGACCAACTCAACCCCCTTGCACCAAAAAGGGCGCCGACCATTGCGGTCGACGCCCTTTCTTATTGGCGGTTATAAGCCCCTGCGCTTATTTGTTGACCTGGCCGGCGCGGACGGCAGCCTTCTTGCGGTCGGTGGCGTTGAGCAGGCGCTTGCGCAGGCGGATGTTCTTGGGAGTGATCTCGACCAGCTCGTCGTCGGCGATGTACTCCAGCGCCTCTTCCAGAGAGAAGGTGCGAGGCGGCACCAACTGCACGGAGATGTCGGAGGTCGAGGAACGCTGGTTGCCCAGGTTCTTGGTACGGGCGATGTTGACGACCATGTCGCCGGCCTTGCTGCGCTCGCCCACGATCATGCCCTCGTAGCACTCGGTACCCGGCTCAACAAACAGCTGGCCGCGCTCCTGCAGCGTACCCAGAGCGTAGGCAACGGCCTTCTCGGTGGTCATGGAGATCATAGCGCCGTTCTGACGGTTGCCGATCTCGCCGGCGTAGGGACCGTACTCCAAGAAGGTGTGGTAGAACACGCCCTCGCCGTGAGTGACGTTCATGATGCGGTTCTTAAGACCCATGATGCCGCGGGTCGGGATCTTAAACTCAAGGTGCGTCACGATGCCCGAGGTATCCATGCTCGTCATGATGCCGCCGGAGGTGCCGAAGACCTCAACGACCTTGCCCGAGTACTCGTCCGGGCACTCGACGACGGCCTGCTCGACAGGCTCCAGCTTGTTACCGTTCTCGTCCTTCTTAAACAGAACGCGGGGACGACCGACCTGGAACTCAAAGCCCTCGCGGCGCATGGACTCCATCAGGACGGACAGGTGCAGAATGCCGCGGCCAGAGACCTCGACGCCGCTCTTGTCCTCGAGCTCCTCGATCTTCATGGTCACGTTGTTCTCGGCCTCGTTGAACAGGCGCTCCTTAAGCTGACGGGCGCCCACGATGTCGCCGTCACGGCCGACGAGCGGGGAGGTCGAGGCCTCAAAGACGATGGACAGGGTCGGCGGGTCGATCTCGATGGGCTCGAGCTCGACAGGGTTCTCGGGATCGGTGTAGACATCGCCGATATCGGTGCGGTCAATACCCACGACAGCAGCGATATCGCCGGCGCCGACTTCCTGGCACTCGGTGCGGCCCAGGTAGTCGAAGGTAAAGAGTTGCTTGACGGTAGCGGTGGCGCTGGAGCCGTCGTTCTTCACGACCAGAATCTGATCGCCCTGGTGAATGGCGCCGGAGTACACGCGACCGATACCGATGCGGCCAACGAAGTTGGAGTGGTCGATGGTCACGCACTGCATGGCCAGCGGGGCATTCTCGTCAACCTCGGGCGCGGGCATGTCGTCGATGATCATATCGAGCAGCGGATACATGTCCATGTTGCCGTCGTTGGGGTCAAGGCGGGCAAAGCCATTCATGGCGCTGGCGTAGACCACGTGCTCCATGGCGAACTCAAGCTGGTCGTCGGTGGCGCCCAGGTCGGCCATAAGGTCCAGGCAGTCGTTGTAGGCCTTCTCGGGGTTGGCACCCGGACGATCGATCTTGTTGATGACGATCATGATCTTAAGGCCGGTGTCGATAGCGTGACGCAGCACGAAGCGGGTCTGGGGCATGGGACCCTCAAAGGCATCGACCAGCAGCAGGGCGCCGTCGGCCATACGCAGCACGCGCTCGACCTCGCCGCCGAAGTCGGCGTGGCCCGGGGTGTCGATGACGTTGATCTTGACGTCCTTGTACTCGATAGAGATGTTCTTGGCGAGAATCGTGATGCCGCGCTCGCGCTCCTGGTCATTAGAGTCCAGGACGCGGTCCTCGACCTGCTGGTTGGCACGGAAGGCGTCCGTGGCACGCAGGAGCTTATCGACCATCGTCGTCTTGCCGTGGTCGACGTGGGCGATGATGGCGATGTTCCTCAGATTGTCTACGCGCATGTAGTTCCCCTATCTTCTATCCATATACAAACGGCACACGTATGCGGCCCGCCCAGCGATACAACGCTCAGCGGGAATATTGAGCCTTTTACCGAAAACTCGTTTATTTTAGCGATTTTAGATGAGAGGGGTTTCCTCACCTGCAGGTTCAGGGTCGCTCCACATAAAACCATCGCCGGCGCCCATGCCCTCATACAGCACATATGCCGAAAAGCCGCTCTCGAGCGTCGTCTCAAAGAAGCTCACGAGTAGAGCGTCATGGTAGCCGCCGTCAATCTCGACGCAGCCGGTATAGCCGATGGCATAGCGGGCGATACGGCCCAGGCCCTCGTCCTTAAGGCCCATCTTGTGCTCGGAGATAAAGTTGGTGGCAGCCTCCAGGCATGCCTCCTCGCCATCCTCGTCGAGCGCGGCCAGATAGCGGTTGGAAGCAGCGTCCTCGATCGCCACAACTACGCCCGGATTCTCGCCGGCGGCAAGGTCGTCCAAGAACGCACCAATCAGGTCACACACCATGGCGTCGAGCTCGGCGGAGACGTTACCGGCGTCCTGCATATCCTGTGCCATCTCTAGACCTTCCCATCGAATCCGGCGTCGTTACAGTTCCTGTGCCTCGGCAGCGATCTTGGCGGCAGCGTCGCGGGCGCGCGTCATATCCATCGCGCGCTTGTCGAGTACCTTGATCTGGTTGGTCAGCATTACCGCATCGACCACACCCCAGATTACCAAGCCTGTTGAAATCGAAAACCCAAGCGCACCAACTGTACCACGAAGACGAGAACAGATTACCGCGACAAGGGCGGAGATGATAACCATCTTGATATAGGAGCCGCGGCGCTCGCGAAGCGTGCGGGCCTGCGTCACATAGGCGATGCGAGCCGCCTCGGATGCCTCCGAGCGCATCTGGGCTTCACGCGCGATGGCGGCCGCTTCAGCCGATGCGCGGGTACCCATCAACGACCTCTCCGCTCGCGTGCCAGACATTTAGAAATCATCGGGGGAGAGCGTATGGACGAACTCGTCGAACTTCTCGAACTCCTGCTCGTCGTCAACTTCCTCGGCATGGGCAGAAACGGTACCCAGGCGATTCATGATGTCGTCCTCCACGAACATGGGGGCATTACTGCGCACGGCAAGGGCAATGGCGTCACTGGGGCGGGCGTCAATCTTGCGCTCGTCACCATCGACCAGCACGACAATCGTCGCATAGAACACCGGCGGCTCGGCACGAACGATCTCGATGCGCTCGAGCTTGGCGCCCAGGGCATCGACGGTGTCAAGCAGCAGGTCATGCGTTATCGGGCGCTCGGCGCGACCGCTATCGATACCACGGCTAATGGCCGCGGCCTCAAACGAGCCGGTCTGAATGGAAAGCGAACGCAGGGGCGCCGTCGAATCCGACTTGCCGCAGCGCTCACGAAGCACGATAAGCGATGGCACGGGACCGGCGGCCATGACGATGGTCTCTATGTCGACACGAACCATGGAACACCTCCGGTACGTAGCGGTTAACACACGGCAGGGTCGCCGCATTGAATAGCTATACTACCCAATCTTTCGCCCAGCACACAAAATCAAAGTAGTTAATTTGGGACGGGGCTATTTTGACTACTTTTAGTTGGATAAGAAAAAAGCCCCGAGGCAATGCCCCAGGGCTCTTAACGTTTTGATGGTGGACCTGACAAGATTCGAACTTGTGACCTCCCGGTTATCAGCCGGACGCTCTAACCAACTGAGCTACAGGTCCATCATGGTGGAGGTTAGGGGGATCGAACCCCTGACCTCAGGCTTGCAAAGCCCGCGCTCTCCCAGCTGAGCTAAACCCCCACGGAGACAGTAATAAACACCCCAGCGGCGACTCGGCTCTCGCTGGGGTGTTTATTGCGAAAGAAAGTGGTGGACCTGACAAGATTCGAACTTGTGACCTCCCGGTTATCAGCCGGACGCTC
>CABSBA010000075.1 GCA_902475825.1 uncultured Collinsella sp.
TTTCGGATCTTCTCCTGAATAGCCTCGGGCTTGCCGGACTCGGCAGCCTGAGCCATGTAGATCTCCTTCTCGTGCTCGACAGTCTCGGCCGGAACCTGATCGCGGGTAGCGCAGATCGGGGCGACGGCGGCAACCTGAAGGGCAACGTCGTGAGCGAAGGTCTTGAAGGACTCGGCCTGAGCGGTCTCGGCCTTCTCGAAAGCGAACTCGACGAGGACGCCGATCTTACCACCCATGTGGATGTAAGAAGCGAGAGCGCCGTTCTCGACCTTGCGGGCGGAGAAACGAGCGATCTTCATGTTCTCACCCATGATGTGAATCATCTCGGTGAGCTCGGAGGAAACGGTCTCCTCGCCCATCGGCTTCTCGAGCAGAGCGTCGACGTCAGCCGGCTCGGTGGTAGCGACAACCTCGGCGACCTTGGAAGCAAAGCCGGTGAACTTGGCGTTGGAGCCGACGAAGTCGGTCTCGCAGGAGAGCTCGAGCAGAGCGCCGGACTTGCCATCCTCGGAGACAAACGCGGCGACAGCGCCCTCGTTGGTCTCACGGCCAGCCTTCTTGGCAGCCTTGGCGAGGCCGTTCTTGCGCAGAACGTCAACAGCGACGTCCATGTCGCCGTCAGCCTCGACGAGAGCCTTCTTGCACTCCATCATCGGGGAGTCGGTCATCTCGCGGAGCTGCTTGACCATAGCGGCAGTAATCTGGGCCATTGTGGTTCCTTTCAAAGAGATGAAAAAGACTTAAGTAGGACTGATTTACTCGGCCTTGGGCTCGGCGGCCATCTCGGCCTCGGAGACCTGCTCCTTGCCGGAGCCAGCGAGGCAGGCGTCGGCCATGAGCTCGCACATAAGGGTGACAGCGGAGATGGCGTCATCGTTGCAGGGGATGCCGTACTCGACCTCGTCGGGATCGGAGTTGGTGTCGATCAGAGCGACGACGGGGATGTTCAGGCGCTGGGCCTCCTTGATGGCGTTCTCCTCGCGCTTGGTGTCGATGACGAAGAGAGCCTGGGGCAGACCCTTCATGTCGCGGGCGCCACCGAGGTTGGTCTGGAGCTTAGCGAGCTCCTTGCCCAGAACAGCCTGCTCCTTCTTGGGGAGCACTGCCATGCGGCCGTCCTCGACCATGGCCTCGAGCTCCTCCATGCGGTTGATGCGGGAGCGGATGGTGACGAAGTTGGTCAGCATGCCGCCGAGCCAACGCTGGTTGATGTAAGGCATGTTGGCGCGCTCAGCGGCGTTCTTGACGGCCTCCTGAGCCTGCTTCTTGGTGCCGACGAACAGGATGGACTGGCCGTTTGCTGCCAGATCACGGACAAAGTTATAGGCCTCTTCCAGCTTCTTGACCGTCTTCTGCAGGTCAATGATGTAGATGCCGTTGCGCTCACCGAAGATGAACGGCTTCATCTTGGGGTTCCAGCGACGGGTCTGATGACCGAAGTGGCAGCCGGCCTCGAGCAGGGTGCGGATATTAATCTTGGTAGCCATGTTAAACCTCCTGTGGTTTGCCTCCGCGCGGGGTCATCCTCCAAAACCAACCCGGACATGTGCTACCAAAGCCCGGGCACCACGGTATGAAGTAGCCGCGCGTGCGTGATAAAAACCTGTTGCCGTGAAGCAACCCGATGAATGATAGCAGGATTGCCTCTTCCTGCCAACCCGCAATCAAAACCACACACCTCGCCGCGGCGCGAAAGGCCCTTCTCCTACTCGCCGCGGGGGTGTGCCTGACTCACGGCACGCTTGAGTCGGTCTGGTGTGAGGTGCGTATAGATCTGCGTTGTGGACAAGCTCGCATGTCCCAGCAGTTCCTGAACCGAGCGCAGATCCGCACCGCCCTCGAGCAGGTCGGTCGCAAAGGTGTGGCGCATCGCATGCGGGGCGATGTCGGCAGGAATGCCGGCGAGTGCCGCAAGCATGTGGAACCGCCTCCTAAGCATGGCGGCACTCATGCGGTTACCGCGCGCCGAGATAAACAGCGGATGAACGCCGTTCGCACCATCGCCGCGCTTTGCCTGCGCAAGGAGCTGTGGCCTCCCCTCCTCAATATAGCGGCGGGTCGCCTCGAGAGCGCGCCGATAGAGGGGCACGATACGCTCCTTGCTCCCCTTGCCCCAAAGTCGCAGCGTTCGCTCGGACCAACCAATAGACTCCATGTTGAGTGCCGCGAGCTCCGAGATTCGCGCGCCGGAGGCATAGAGCAGCTCGAGCATCGCCGCATCGCGCAGCCCCGCAGGCGTCGAGGTGTCAGGGGCCTTGAGCAACGACTCGACTTGCCGGGTCGTCAGCACACCGGGAAGATCGCGCGGCAGCTTGGGCGAGGATATCGCCGAGACCGCATCGCCCTCAACGATTCCCTCGGCAGCCATCCACCGATAGAGCGAGCGAATGGCAGACAGATGCGCCGCAAGGGTCCGAGCCGCCACCTGGCCACGCGACAGCTCGGCCAAATAGGAACGAACGGTCCGTACGTCGGCGGCGCGTGCGTCGACGTCCTCGCGTTCGCACCACGCGGCGAAGCGCTCGAGTCGCGAGGCGTAGGCGGTTACCGTATTGGGGGCGAGCCCTTCGACACGTGCAATGTAGGCAATGAACGAGTCAACGGCATCGTACAGGTCAAAAGCTATGACCTCTCGCCTCCAAACAGATCGGAGCGCGTTTCCAGATAGGCATCCAAGGCCTTGAGGGCGCGATCCGCGTAGGCCTGGTAGCGATCGCGCTTGCTGCGACGCTTGCCGTCCTCGAGCGGCGGTACGAGGCCAAAGTTAACGTGCATGGGCTGGTAGCCCACCGTAGCCGGATCGGTCGCATAGCCCACGAGTGCGCCCAGGGCGCCCACACGCGGCAGCTCGACGCCCGCGACACCGATAGCCTCGGCATAGGTATTGAGCGCGGCGAGCAGACCCGTCGCCACGGCCTCCATGTACCCCTCGGTACCGGTAATCTGGCCGGCAAGACGCACGCTCGTGCCGGGCACGGCAAAGGTGCCATCGAGCACGTGCGGCGCATCGACAAAGGTGTTACGGTGCATGACGCCGTAGCGGAAGAACTCAGCGTTCTCCAGGCCGGGAACCATATGGAAGACGCGCTTCTGTTCGCCGAAGGTCAGGTTGGTCTGGAAGCCAACCAGGTTATAGGCGGTCTTCTCCTTGTTCTCGGCGCGCAGCTGAATCGCCGCCCAGGGACGGCGACCGGTGCGCGGGTCGGTGAGCCCGACGGGCTTCATGGCACCAAAGCGGATGGCATCCTTGCCCGTGCGCGCAACCTCCTCGGCAGGCTGGCAGGCTTGGAACAGGTCCCCGCCCTCAAAATCCTTGAGCACCACGCGATCGGCCGTGGTGAGCGCCTCGATAAAGGCCTCGTACTCTTCCTTGTTGAGCGGGGCATTGAGATAGTCGCCACTCCCCTGCTCCTCATAGCGCGACTGCGAGAACAGCACGCCCATATCGAGCGTCGAGGCATCGACAATCGGGGCGGCCGCGTCAAAGAACGCCAGGGCGTCACCACCGACAAGCTTCATGACCTCATCGCTCAATGCCGGCGAGCACAAGGGGCCCGCAGCGATAACCACATGACCCTCGGGGATCTGGGTGACCTCACCATGGACGACCTCGATATTGGGGCGGGCGGCAACCTCGGCCTCGACGAGCTCGGAAAACTTGACGCGGTCGACCGCCAGGGCGCCGCCAGCGGGAACGGCCGCGCGATGAGCGCAGTCGAGCAGCACCGAGCCCATGCGCTCGAGCTCGGCCTTCATCAGGCCGGCGGCGGAATCGGGACGGGTCGACTTAAACGAATTGGAGCAGACGAGCTCCGCCAAGTGATCGGTATGGTGGGCAGGAGAGCTCACCTGCGGGCGCATCTCGCACAGCTTTACGGCAAACCCGCGATCTGCCAGCTGAATCGCACATTCCGATCCCGCCAGGCCGCCACCGATAACCGTCACCTGATCAAACAGCATCTGCAAACACCTTTCTAATTGACACGCCTCCCATTGTGACCGAAGGGCGTCTGGGCGTGAAGCGCAAACTTTGAGGGCGCATACCTTCCATCCATCATGCGCTCGATGAGGCCCTCGAGTTCGAGCGAGCCCAGGAGCTTGAGCACACCGACGGCATCGAGGGAGACGAGTGTGGCGATGTCTTCGACCTTGAGCGGCGAGGCGATGAGCGCATGCATCACGGTCTGCTGCGTGGGGTCCAGGTCGGCGATGCCGGGCGCATCGGGACGCGAATAGCGCAGGGTGCCGTATATGCGAGAGATAGCCATCTCGATGGACTCCTCGTCGATAATGCAGCAGGCGCCGTTGGCAATGAGGTAGTTGGTCCCGCGCGACTCGGGTGACAAAATGGAGCCCGGTACCGCAAGCAGTTCGCGCCCCAGGTCCATGGCGGCCTCCGCCGTCGAGAACGTGCCCGAGGGCATGCCAGCCTCCGACACGAAGAGCGCCTGCGAAAGGGCGGCGATTACGCGATTGCGCCGCGGAAAGGCGAACTTACGCGGTCCCATTCCCCACGGCGAAATTGAAACAACCGCGCCGCCCGTATCGAGTGTGCGCGTGATGAGCCCGGCGCTCGAGCGCGGATAGACCACATCGGCGCCGGTCCCCAGTACCACGACGTGCCTACCCCCGGCGTTGACCGCGGCCCAACCCGAGGCCTGGTCGCAGCCGACCGCACCGCCCGAGACCACCGTCACCCCCGCTTCCACGGCAACCTTAGCCGCAAGCTCAGCTACGGCAAGACCGTACGGCGAGGCCTTGCGCGCACCGATAATCGAGAGCGCCGGCGTCGAGAGCACCTCCGGGTCGCCACGGACGAACAACGTCTGCGGCACATCGGAAAGTTCCAGAACAGTAGCGGGAAACAGCCCATCACCGGGATGCAGTTCGTAGCGGACCTCACCCATCACTGATCCCTCCTTCCCTGGTACATCGCCGCCTCGAGCACGTGGTCTTGCGTCACCCGCTCGCTTTCTGCGACATCGGCAATCGTGCGCGCGATGCGAACCAGACGCACGATGCCGCGTCCCGTGAGATGCGTGCGCTTCGACAGGCCGAGCACGCACGTTTCCGCCGCCTGATCAAGCGCAAAGGTCGATACAACACCATCGATAGAGCGGGGCTCGGCACCCTCAACCTCGGCATCCGCATCATCCATACGGGACTCGCGCCAGGCACGAAAAGCCCGACCGCGGACAACGTAGTCGCGCAGCTCGGCCGACGACATGCCCTCGGCGCCCTCGATAATCACCTGCGGATCGGGGCGGGTCACATCGAGCATCAGGTCGATACGGTCGGCCAAGGGACCGCGCAGCTTGGACCGGTAGCGCTCGACCATCGATGCCGAGCAGCGACACGGAACCTCTCGATCGCCCAAAAAGCCGCAGGGACAGGGATTGCTCGCCGCAAGCAGCTGAAAGCGCGAGGGAAACGTGAAGGCACCGTCGACGCGTACGATCCTGACATAGCCGCGCTCGATAGGCTGACGAAGCGTCTGCAACACACCGGTGGGAAACTCTGCAAGCTCGTCCAAAAAGAGCACGCCGCCATGGGCAAGGCTGATCTCGCCCGGATGCACCGGGCGCCCTCCGCCAATAAGGCCCGCTGTCGAAATGCTGTGATGAGGGCTTCGAAACGGCCGATGCCCCGCAAGCAGGCCATCGATGTTCTCACCCAAGACCGAATGGATACACAGCGCCTCCTGCTGATCCTCGACGGAAAGCTCGGGCAAGATACCCGTCATGCGGCGCGCAAGCATGGTCTTGCCCGATCCCGGAGACCCGATCATAAGCAAGCCCAGCTCCCCTGCCGCCGCAAGCGCTATGCCGCGCTTGGCGACCTCCTGCCCCAACACGTCGGCATAATCGAGCTCGGGCTCAAAGGTGGCCTCGAGCACTTCAGAATCCAGATAGTGCCGAGCTGCCTCGCCCATACCACGGGCAAGCTGTGACAGATGATCGATAAAACCGCAGTCGACCCCCGCAAGCGGAACATGCTGGTCGGACCTACCGGCGATAAAAGACAACCCCATGTCGCGAGCCAGCAGCTGAAACGCCACTTCGCCCTTGACGGGAAGCACCGTGCCATCCAAGCCGAGCTCGCCGGCAATAAGGCAGCGATCGAGATTGTCGCGGGGAATCTGCCCGTCGGCTGCAAGCACCGCAATGGCTATCGGCAGGTCAAAACCGCTACCGGTCTTTCGGATATCCCCCGGCGCCAAATTGACCGTAATACCCGAGCGCGGGATCTCGAATCCGGCGGAGCGCATCGCGCAGCGAATGCGCCCACGCGACTCCATGACCTCCATACTCGGAATGCCGAGCATCTGGATGCCCGGGATGCCGCCCGCAAGCGACACCTCGACCGTGACGGGAATCGCCTCGACGCCACGGATACAGGCTGCGTGAACGGCAAAAGTTTCGAACGCCATCACGACACCTGCCAATCGAACGCGTTGTACTGGTGCTCGATCTCGGCGATATGCCCGCCGCGAATGGTGACGCCCACGGCATCGAAGCGGATCGCCTTGAGCGGATAATGCTCCATGAGGTAACAACTAGCGATACGACGATAGCGCCGCTGCTTTTGGGCGTTCACCGCTTCCTCGGGAAACACCCGCGTATCGCAATCCAGCGCAACACGCCTGGTCTTGACCTCAGCCATCACCACCACATCGTCGAGCTCATCGAGCAGAACCAGGTCGGCCTCACCCTCCGAGCAGCGATAGCCTTGTTCCAGCAATGCATAGCCGCGCTCGTTAAAGTAATCGATTGCGATAAGCTCGCCCAGCATGCCGAGCTCGCGAGGACTGAGTCCCTTGATAAACTCGGGCGTGATCGACCCGCAATCGAGCTCCCCCTCTTCCCAACGCTCCTTGAGCTGCTGCGTCTTACTCAGTTTGCCTGCGGCACACATGGGGTCTCCTTTCCCACTCCCTGCATTGCCTCGATAATGAAGGCAGGGTTCATGCGGGTAAGTACCGGAAGCAAACCAAAAACCAACCAAATGCCGACAAATGAGGGTCCGCGCGCAACAATAGCGTTGCGCACGGCCCCTACCAGCAAGTTTATGGAACCCCTAAGGTCCCTGTCTCCACAATTGGCTTAAAAAAGGCGCTCAGTCTGCAGAAAGTTTCCGCAAAAGCTCACGCGATGCAGCGGAGAAAGACCATGTTTGCGAATGGCCTCGATGTGTTCGGGGCTCGCATAGCCTTTCGATTCGGCCAAATGGTACTCGGGATACTCGGCATCGTACTCGACCATCATCTCGTCACGCGTGACCTTTGCCATGATAGATGCCGCGGCGATACAGGCGATCTTGGCATCGCCCTTGACCACGTCGCGCTCGTGGGGAACGGCGCCCAGGGGGTTACCGTCCATAAGCACGCAATCGGGCTCAAGCCCCGTATCAGCCACGGCGCCCGCGACGGCAGCGCGGATGGCACTGGCCATGCCCATCTCATCGATA
>CABSBA010000076.1 GCA_902475825.1 uncultured Collinsella sp.
ATTGCGGCCATGGGCGTTTCGTCTCAGAGCATGGCGGCCTTTCGCTTGTTGGTCGGAGCGCTTATCTTGGCGCCGGTCCTGATGTTTATGGGCTGCCGTCCGGGTGAGGGGTCTACCGTGGCTCAGGGTCCCCTGACGCTATTCAAGGCAAGCCCCAAAGAGCTCGTCCCCTGCGCGCTGGTCGGTATCGTCGGTTTAGCCGCCGCCAACACCTGCTATTACGAGTGCATGCGCGAGGTGGGTATGTCTACGGCCTCGGTGCTGCTCTACACCTCGCCGGTGTTTGGCGTCATGCTCGGCCGCGTGCTTTATCGCGAGGACGTGACCCCCAACAAGCTCGTTGCCATTGTCTTTAACATCGTTGGCTGCGTGCTTGCGGTGACCAATGGCGACCTTTCCGGTTTTCATTTTTCGGTTTGGGGCGTCACGTCGGGCGTGATTGCAGGCCTTTGTGGTGCGTCGCTCGCGGTGTTTAGCCGGATAGCAACCAAGACGGTCCACCCGCTGGCTGTCACGTTTTGGGGCTTTGTCTTTGGCGGTGCGGTTATGACGGCTATCGCGGCTCCGTGGCCGGATGTCGCCGCGGCAATGTCGCCACAGCTGCTGCTGCTGTTCCTTGGCTTTGGACTCATCCCCACAGCCGTGGCTTACATCTTATATATGCAGGGTCTGTCCATGGGGCTCGAGACATCGAAAGTTCCCGTCGTAATGTCTTTCGAGACGGTCGTCACCGTACTGGTGGGCATTGGTGTCTATGCCGAGCCCGCCGGCGTGATCAAAGTCCTGGGCATCGTGCTGGTGCTCGCGTCCATCCTGATTATGAACACCGACTTCTCCAAGCTGCGCAACAGTGTGTTTGTCGGTCATGTTGTTGAGAGCATGACCTTTAAGCCCAACGCGTGGTGGACCGAAAAATCGCAGGACATGGATCTGTTTAAGGAGCGCACCGGCATCGCGCTGGAGCCTACCGTGCAGGAAAGCCCCTGGTACTTCGTGCGATAGAGGATTGAGCGCAGGGTCTGACCTGGGGTTATCCAGCCCGCGCCGGACTACCCGGCCCCAACGTTTCAAGTACGTTAAACCCGTCAACGGTCGATTTTCACCCGCGAACGGTCTTTATACTAATTAGCAATATAAGCAACGTATAAGACGTTATAATGACCATAACGAAAAGGAGGAGGCAAGATGAATCAGATCATTCTCGCATCTCATGGCGGCCTGGCCGCAGGCGCCAAAGACACGCTCGAGATGGTTCTCGGCGACGTGTCGAACGTCCACGTCGTGTCGCTTGCTCGTGACGACAAGGAGCCCATCACCAATAAGGTGGACGCCATGATCGCCACGTTCAACGCGGACGACACCGTCTATGTGCTGACCGATATGCTCGGCAGCTCGGTCAACAACAACATGGTCGAGCTTTCCAAGAACGGCACGAAGTTCACGGTTGTCAGCGGTTTCAACATCCCGCTGGCGCTTACGCTCGCTATGAGCCCCGTCCCCGTCAAGGGCGCCGAGCTCGCGGCCCTCATCAATGAGGCCCGCACCGGTCTGACCAACCCCAACGCACCGGTCGAGGCCGCCGCGGCTCCCGCCAAGAAGGCCAAGGCGTCCCGTCACAGCTCCGGTCCCGCCAAGATCGTCCTCGCACGTCTTGATTACCGTCTGCTGCACGGCCAGGTCGTCTTTACCTGGACCACCAAGGTTCAGGCCGAGCGCATCATCGTCGTCGACAACGCTGCCGCCAACGATGACATCAAGAAGGGCGCTCTTAAGCTGGCCAAGCCCCAGGGCGTTCGCCTGAACGTCTTCACCGTCGAGCGTGCCCTCGCCAAGATGGACAAGCTCAACACCCTCGGCGAGCGCGTCATGTTCGTCTTTGGCAATACTGCCGAGATGCTGCAGTTCTGCCAGGGCTACAAGCTCGACGCCATCAACCTGGGTGCCACCGCCAACCACGACGGCGCCGATCAGGTCGGCGGCAAGGACAGCTCCGTCTTCCTCGACGCCACCCAGAAGGCCGACGTCAACCAGCTGCTCGACATGGGCATCAAGCTCTATGTCCAGCAGACCCCTACGTATCAGAGCGTCGACATCGACGCCAAGCTGTAATCAACCAGGCTTTTGCCTGACTGAAAGGAGAAGGGTATGAATACGTTCATCAGTGCGGTGCTCGTCGGCCTCGTCGGCGTGTTCTGCATGTGGGACTCCCGCCTGCTCGGTCGTCTTAACTTCGAGCAGCCCCTCGTTGGCGCTACGCTCGTCGGTCTGCTGCTGGGCGATGTGCCCACCGGCCTTGCCGTCGGTGCCGCCGTCGAGCTCGTGTCCATGGGCCTGGTGCAGGTCGGCGCCGCCGTTCCGCCCGATATGGTCCTGGGCGGCATCGTGGCCGCTGCCTTTGCGTGCCTGACCGATGCTTCCGCCGAGACCGCCATGACGATCGCCATCCCGGTCGCCGTCCTGGGTCAGCTCCTCGGCATCGTGTTCCGTTCCATCATCGCCGCCCTCACCCATGTGGCAGATAGCGCGATCGATAACGGAAAGTTCAAGACCGCCTACCGTATGCACATCTGCGCCGGCTCCGGTCTGTACGCCGTCATGTACTTCCTGCCGATCTTCCTCGCCGTCTTTGTTGGCACCGACCTGGTTCAGGCCATCGTCAACATGGTTCCCGAGTGGCTGTCCACTGGTCTTAACGTTTCGACCAAGATCATGACCGCCTACGGCTTGGCCCTGCTGCTCACCATGATGATCAAGAAGGGTATGACTCCGTTCCTGTTCATCGGTTTCCTGCTCGCCGCTTACCTCAACCTGTCCGTCATCGCGGTCGCTCTGATCGGTGTGTGCCTGGCTGTCGTCTTCATGGGCTTCAAGTTCAACGGTTCCCATGCAGCTGCCGGTGTCGATTCCGACTACGATCCGCTCGAAGACGACGAAGACTAAGGAGGAACACACTATGGCAACCGCAACCAAGGACGTGTCCCTGAACAAGAAGGTCAGCCAGTTCTTCTGGCGCTCCTGGGCCATCCAGGCCTCTTGGAACTACGAGCGTCAGATGAACATGGGCTTCCTCTACGGCATGGTTCCCACGCTCGATCGCCTCTATCCGGATGAGTCCGACCCCAAGCAGCTCGCTGCTAAGAAAGAGGCATACCACCGTCACATGGCGTTCTACAACTGCACCCCGCAGACGAGCGCTTTCATCCTGGGCCTCTCCGCCTCCATGGAGGAGGAGTACGCCAAGGATCCCGAGAACTTCGATCCCGATTCGATCAACGCGGTCAAGACCTCCCTCATGGGTCCGCTTTCCGGCATCGGTGACTCCTTCTTCCAGGGCACCATCCGCGTTATCGCCTTTGGTCTGGGCGTTCAGCTGGCTCAGCAGGGCTCCATCATGGGCCCGATCCTGGCCATGCTCATCTCCATTGTCCCCTCCGTGCTGATCACTTGGTTCGCAGCCAAGATGGGCTATCAGGGCGGCCACGAGTACCTGAGCAAGCTTCAGGGCGGCGACCTCATGGAGAAGCTCATGTATGTCTGCGGCATCGTGGGTCTTATGTCCGTGGGCGGCATGATCGCCACGCTGATCGGCGCCACCACCCCGCTGCAGTTCGCTGACGGCACCGTCGTGATCCAGGACATCCTGGATGGCATGATGCCCCAGATGATCTCCCTCGGCCTCACCGGCCTTATGTACTGGCTCATCAAGAAGAACGTCAACACCGGTTGGCTTCTCGTGATCGCCATCGTGGGCGGCATCGCCCTCTCCGCGGCCGGCATCCTGGCCTAGTCGCGACCAAGCGTCTAATCGCTTTCCCCGGGGAGCCTGCCTGACATCCCATACCCCAGGCAGGCTTCCATCCCTAAATGTGTCAAAGGGACAGTTCCTTTGACACATCCTCAACGGGCCGGCGACTCGGTCCAAACCACGGTAACCCTGCGAGCGCTCGGCAATGTGGCGCCGCAAAAATCGAAAGGAATGTGTCAGATGTACGAGATCGACCTTAACCTCCCTAAGCAGATCGTCGCTGACGTCCTGTCCAACCACGAGATCCACAGCGTCGCCTTCGTCGGCTGCGGTGCTTCCATGTCCGACCTTTACCCCGCCAAGTACTTCCTGGCCAACAACACGGACAAGCTGAACGTTCAGATCTTCACCGCTAACGAGTTCAACTACGACACGCCTTCCTGGGTCAACGAGCACACCTTCGTGATCACCTGCTCCCTCGGTGGCTCCACGCCCGAGACCGTCGAGGCCAACAAGACCGCCAAGAAGCACAATTGCCCGGTCGTCTCCCTCACCAACAAGGCTGGCTCCGCCCTGACCGTCGACGCTGACTACGTCATCGTTCACGGCTTCCACGCCAACTTCGCTGCCAAGTGCGAGAAGCCCGGCTACGCCATCGCTCTTGCTGTCGAGATCCTTCAGCAGACCGAGGGCTATGACCACTACGAGGACATGATCACCGGCCTCACCAACGTCTTCGAGCTCTGCGAGAACGCCGCTCAGCACTGCAAGAAGCTCGCCAAGAAGTTCGCCGAGGACTTCAAGGACGACAAGATGATCTACTTCATGGCTTCCGGTGCCTCCGAGAAGATGGCTTATTCTCACGCCGCCTTCCTGTTCACCGAGATGCAGTGGATCGACGCCGCCGCCTACAACACCGGCGAGTACTTCCACGGCCCGTTCGAGGTTTCCACCGAGGGTAAGCCCTACGTCTTCTTCATGTCCGATGGCGCTACCCGTCCGATGGACGCCCGCGCCCTCACCTTCCTTGAGCGCATGGGCGCCAAGGTCGCTCTGATCGACTCCAAGGACTACGGCCTGGCTGACGCTGTGCCCGCGAGCGTCGTCACCTACTTCAACCCGCTGCTGCACCTCGCCGTTATGCGCGAGTACGGCAACCAGATCGCCGAGGCCCGTCAGCATCCGCTGACCATGCGTCGCTACATGTGGAAGCTTTCCTACTAATCACAAGTAAGTAGACCTTACGGGTTGATTGAGAGGGGATGGGGTTTGCGCCCCGTCCCCTTTTTTGTTCTTGAGAGGAGATGCGTATGATCAAGGCAGTGCTGTTTGACATGGACGGCGTGCTGGTCGATACCGAGTGGTTCTACAACCGTCGCCGCGTGGCGTTTATGGAAGAGAAGGGGTTCCACTTTGACGAGATTCCCGATCTTTCGGGGTCTAACGAGCCCGCCATTTGGGAGGCGCTGGTGCCCGACGATATTGAGCTGCGCGAGCGTCTGCGCGTGGAGTACAAGCAAGTCTACAGCCCGGATCACCCCGTTCCGTATGCCGAGCTGCTCAACGAGCAAACGGAGCCGGTGATGCGTGAGCTGCACGAGCGCGGCGTGAAGTGTGCCATCGCGAGCTCGTCCTATCGCGAGTTGATTGATGAGCTGGTGGGGATCGCCGGCATCGCCGACGTGCTGGACTACACCATCAGCGGTCACGAGTGCAGCGCGTTTAAGCCCGACCCCGAGATCTACCTGCGCGCCATGGAGGCGCTGGGGGTGGAGCCTGCCGAGTGCCTGGTTATCGAGGACTCGCCTTTGGGCATCGAGGCCGGCAAACGCTCCGGCGCCCGCGTCCTGGCGCTGCGTCCGCACGAGGGCGTCAACCTGGACCAGTCCGCCGCCGACGTTGTCATCGACAACCTGACCGACATCCTATCTGCCATCTAGCAGCAAAACCACCACAAAGGGGACAGGCACCTTTGTGGTGGTTTTTATTGGGGCGACTTTTTTGAAGGCAGTTGACGCTAAAACCACCGCGAGAAGCACTGGTTCACGCATCTTTTGCTGCGGATTGGCTCAATTTGGTTTCGATTTTGATTTGTTTGGCTTCGATTCGGACTAAGTGAGTAGACTTTTTGGTGCAAGACGAGCACAAAGCGCATCTACTCTAGTAAAACCGCAGGGCACAGGGGTGGCGGTTTTGGGTGTGCTCTGCAGGTCGCGTAAAGTCTACTCACTTGTAATTTGGGCCTTTGGTCGTGGGGTTGCTGGTCCCGCTTTGGTTGTCGAGAGAGGGTGAATTGAAGCGCCCCCGCACGCTCCATGCTACAATCGCGGACATACCCCACAACTACATCTGCCTTCGAAAGGAGCCTGCGTGGCGAACGCCATCGATCAGCTCACGGACCGAGTGCTCGTACTCGGCCGCCTCACCATCGTCCGCCGCGCCATTACTGCCGTGGCGGTCACGATTTCCGCCGTTCTCCAGACATTCCTGATCCAGGCGTTCATTCAGCCCGCCGACCTGCTTCCGAGCGGCCTCACCGGCGTTGCGGTCCTGCTCGATCGCGTTACCTCGCTGGGCGGCGTTCACATCGACATTTCGCTCGGTATGCTCGCGCTCAACATCCCCGTGGCGCTCCTATGCTGGAGCGGCATTAGCAAGCGCTTCGTCATCTTCTCGATGATGCAGGTCGTGCTCTCGTCGCTGTTCCTCAACGTCTTTCACTTCGCTCCATTTTTGGGCGACAAGATCATGCTCATCATTTTTGGCGGCGTGGTCTCGGGTCTGGGCGCTGCCATCGCGCTTAAGTCCGGCGCATCCACCGGCGGCACCGACTTTATCGCGCTGTGGGTCTCCAACCACACGGGCAAGACCATCTGGGGCGTCATCTTTGGTTTCAACTGCTTTATCCTGGCGATCTTTGGTTTTATGTTTGGCTGGGACAAGGCGGCGTATTCCATCGTGTTTCAGTTTATTTCGACCAAGACCATCGACAGTTTCTATCGTCGCTACGATCGCGTGACGCTGCAGATCACGACGCGTAAGGCAGATGAGGTCATGACCGCCTATGTTGACCATTTTCAGCATGGTATTAGCTGCGCCGAGGTCATCGGCGGATACAGCCGCGAAAAGATGTACCTGCTGCACGCCGTTGTCTCGACCTACGAGAGCCAGGACATTATCAAGCTGGTGTGCGACATTGATTCCGGCGCCGTGATCAATGTGTTCCACACGCTCAACTTTGTGGGCGGCTGGTGGGGCGGCCATGTCGACGAGCCCATGCCCACGGCCGTTCCCGATCCCGACAAGCCCGCGCGCATGGCCAGCAGACAGGCGCGCCTCAGCGAGCAGGACAGCCTGCAGCAGGACGACGGCAGGTAGGGTTTTGGCATTTTGCCGGCCTGGTGCAATCCTGTCCGCTTGAGCCTCCCGAAAGCCTCGCTGCTTTCGGGAGGCTCTCGTTTGCCCAGATAAAACCTACCAAAATGAAGCTGTCGCTTTTTGGT
>CABSBA010000077.1 GCA_902475825.1 uncultured Collinsella sp.
TCAAGCACGATGGATTCGTGAAGGTCGCGCAAGTCGGTAGTCATGCTAAGTATGTTTCTGGTGACCGTGTTGTCACCGTGAACGGCTCTGGTGGTGATCGACCGAAGAAGGGCACGTGGGCAAGTATTCGTCGCCAAGCTGGATGGTAGTTGGAGGCAAAATGAGGCAGCGATTTACCTATGACTGCGTTCTCATAAAAGAAGACGACGGTTACTGCGCTAGCTTCCCGCAGATTCCTGGCGCCTTTGCCGATGGCGACACGCGCGAAGAAGCGATTGCCCATGCCACCGAGGCACTGATGGCGTTTTTGGCCGACGACCTCAACAACGGTTTGACTCCGGCGGGGTACGAACGCTCGGCCGAGGTCGTGGCCCTTTCAGTCGAAATCGACCACGAGGACGCTCGGGAAGCGGCGTGCCGAACATTTAAAGACGCAGCGCTGGACCTCAAAGTCTCCGCTCCGCGGATTACCGCGCTGGTCAAAGCCGGAAAGCTCGATGTTGAACTCGTCGACGGCCGTCGGATGATAACGATAGACAGCATCGAGCGCTACGCCGCCCAAGAACGCCACGCCGGCAGGCCAAAGAAGTTCGTCGCAGTCCAATAACCCCCTCACTTTCACCGACTACTAGAGCCGCTCACCAAACCAACATGCGCTCTGGGCAAATAGGTTGAACGTTTCGTGCGAGAATGCCCCTCAGTAAACAAACTTTCACCAGAGCGTAAGGGGCTGGCATACACATGCAGACGGTCTATCGGGTATTCGAGGGAGCGCGTGAGCCGCATCGGCTCGCCGTCGAGCGTACGGCCGAGGTACTCAGCTGTGGTGGCTTGGCCCTGATCCCGACCGAGACCGTCTATGGTGTCGCTGTGGCAGTCAGCGCTTTCTCGGACGCCTTGCCCCAAGATACAAGCGAATCTCTGCCGTGGCCGCGCGATCCGCAGGTTGCCGTCAATGGCGCCGCGGTGCCCGCACTCGGTACCGGCTACCGTCGCATCTTTACCCTCAAGCAACGTGAACTCACCCAAACGGTCGCCTGGCTGGTCGATGATGCCGAGGCCCTCGACCGCTACGGCGTTGATATTCCGGAAGAGGCCCGCGCGCTTGCTCGAAGATGCTGGCCGGGCGCCCTGACTATCGTGGTCAAGGCGGCGCCCTGCGTGCCGACCTTTATGCGCGCCGCCGACGATACGGTGGCCCTTCGCGCGTCGGCCTCGCCCGTGGTGCAGGCGCTCATCCGTACTTGTGGCAGTCCGCTTGCCTGCACCAGCGCCAACACGCACGGCGCGCCCGCGCCGGCAAGCTTTGCCGCCGTTGAGGACCGTATTCTGGAGGGGGTCGATGTGGCCGTCGACGCGGGCGAGACGCCGTGCCGCGATGCTTCGACCATCGTGACGTTTAAGCATGGCGAGCTCCAGATCCTGCGCCAAGGCGCACTTCCCGCATCAGAGATCGAGCGGGTCCTGTCCGACCCGATGCAATAGAAAGGTGTAAGCGATGTCGTTGAATCTAGGTAGCCTGGGTATGGAAGACGCCTCGTTTAGCTTTGGCGGTTCCTACATCATGGCGCTCGACTGCGGCACCACCTCGGTACTCGCGACCATCGTCGACGAGTACGGCTGCATCGTCGCCCAGGCGCGTCGTAGCGTCAAAACCAGCTTCCCGTGCCCCGGCTGGGTGGAGCAGGATCCCACGGAGGTGCTTGCCAGCCAGATCGGCGTGATGATGGAGGTCCAGTTTAAGAGCGGCATCCATTCCGATCGCATCGCCGCCATCGGTATCTCCAACCAGCGCGAGACCACGGTGGTGTGGGACCGCGTGAGTGGCCAGCCTATCTACAACGCCATCGTTTGGCAGTGTCGCCGCACCGCCTCGACAATCGATAAACTGGCCGAGCAGGGCTGCGAGGAGCTGGTGCGTTCCCGCACGGGACTTACGCTCGACCCGTATTTCTCGGCCTCCAAGGTGCAGTGGATTCTCGACAACGTTGACGGCGCGCGCGAGAGCGCGGCAGCGGGCGACCTCATGTTTGGCACCATCGATACCTGGCTCATCTATAACCTCACCGGCGGCCAAACCTTCGCCACCGACTACACCAACGCCAGCCGCACGGCGCTCTTCAATATTCATACGCTGGACTGGGACGATGACCTGCTGGCTCTCTTCGACATCCCGCGTGCCATGATGCCCGAGGTCCGTTGGAGCGCCGGTGACTACGGCCGCGTCGCGAGCGACATCATGACCAACATGCCGCCCATCATGGGTGTGGCGGGCGACCAGCAGGCATCGCTGTTCGGTCACTGCTGCTTCCATCCCGGCCAGACCAAAAACACCTATGGCACGGGCTGCTTTATGCTCATGAACACCGGCGACGAGATCGTCGAATCCAAGAATGGCCTGGTCTCCACCATCGGTATCGCTGCGAACGGCAAGGTCAGCTATGCGCTCGAGGGCTCTATTTTTGCCGCCGGCTCAACGATGAACTGGCTGCGCGACAACATGGGCGTTATCTCCAACGTATCCGAATCGGCACAGCTCGCCTCCTCGATCGGCGATAACGAGGGATGCTACTTTGTCCCCGCTTTTGCGGGCTTGGGTGCACCTTGGTGGGACGCGCACGCCCGCGGCATCGTATGCGGTCTGACCGGCGCCTCGAGTCGCGCGACCATCGTGCGTGCCGCTTGCGAGTCCATGGCCTATCAGAGCTATGACGTGCTGCGTGCCATGGAGCAGGACGTGGGTCTTTCGATCGAGCGCCTGTCCGTCGATGGCGGCGCCTCGCGCAACGAGTTCATCATGCAGTTCCAGGCAGACTTGCTGGATATCCCCGTACTGCAATGTGAGTCGGTGGAGACAACGGCGATCGGCGCCGCGTATCTGGCGGGCCTCGCGGTTGGGTATTGGGAGGATCTGGAGGAGCTGGAGCAAAACGCCCAGATCGTTAAGACGTTCCACCCCCATATGTCCGTTGAGCGTCGCGAGCACAACCTGGACGGTTGGCACGATGCGGTCAGGCGTTCGCTCAGCACCGCTCAATAGGGCTGCGACGGGGCGCTCGATACAACAAACCGCTAAACTTATGCACGGCGCGTGGCAACAGCACCGCGGCGTGCCTTGTCAGCAAGGCCATCTTCCGGCCGCAACGAAAGGGGTAAGACCCATGACCGTTACCTACGATACGTCTCGCGTGACGCTTGTCGATCATCCGCTCGTCCAGCATAAGCTGTCGATCCTGCGCGACAAGAGCACCGGCACCAACCAGTTCCGCCAGCTCGTACGCGAGCTCGCGCTCTTTGACGGCTACGAGGCCATGCGCGACCTGCCCATGGAGGATGTCGAAGTCGAAACCCCCATCACGACCGCCACGTTCAAGCAGCTTGCCGGCAAGAAGCTCGCCATCGTCCCCATTCTGCGCGCGGGCCTTGGCATGGTCGACGGCATCCTCGACCTGGTGCCCTCTGCCCGCGTGGGCCACATTGGCATGGAGCGCGACGAGGTCACCCACGAGCCGCATGAGTATTACTGCAAGATGCCCAGGGATATCGACCAGCGTATCTGCCTGGTCGTCGATCCCATGCTCGCCACGGGCGGTTCTGCCGAGATGGCTATCAGCTATCTGCGCGAGCGCGGTGTCAAGGACATCCGCATGCTGTGCATCGTCGCGGCCCCCGAGGGTCTCAAGTCGCTGACCGAGAAAGACCCCGACGTGCATATCTATACCTGCGCCATTGACGACCACCTCAACGAGGCCGCCTACATCGTCCCCGGCCTGGGCGATGCCGGCGACCGCATCTACGGCACGCTGTAGTTTCTGGGCCAAACCGGCTAACGTCGAAAATACGAAGAAACGGTGCGCGCGGACAAATAAAAGGCGACCGCGCTCACCCCTGTTAACGGACGTTTTGCCCTGCAGGGTTCGCGAAAAAACGTATTACCGTACCTGCGGCATAAAGAAGGTCTTAAGAAAACGAACAGGTGCGTATTAACCGATGCTTTTTCGGTTGTACTTTAGCGATTGGCTCGTACAATAGTCACCAATGTTTGGCGGGAACTGTTCTGTGAAGCGTTAAAAAGGAAAGTGAGGACGCCAGTGTTTCAGGTAGCCGATCTGCTCGCTATCGTTGCAGGCGCCATCGCGGGCGCAATCGCCTTTCTTCCCTTTGTTTTTACGCTCAAGCCGGTTCTTGACGATAAGCAGAATGCGGACATGCTCAAGGGCATGATGAGTCTGGCGGTCTCGGCAATCGCCCTGCTCGTCTTTACCTTGGTTGTGTTTGCGTTGTTCGGAGAGGCATTTCGCATGTTCCTTCTGGGCGAGGCGATCGGCTTCGTGGCCTTTATGGCCGCCTGCACGGTTCGTGTCGCCAAGGCGCTGCGAGATCCTCATGAGGTCGAAAGGTAAGTCGTGGAAATTTTTGAAAAGCTGCCTGATGAGATTAATCATCTGGTCAGCGAGTTCAGCTCCACCCCCGTCGTGGGCGATCTAAGCTGCGGCATCACGCAGTACTCGTTTTGGCTGATCGTCTCCACGATCGTGCTCCTGATCGTCCTGGCCGTGTTCAAGAAGAAGCAGACCCTGGTTCCCAAGGGCTTCTTCGTCAACGGTTTCGAGTACATCATCGAGTACGTCGAGAACGATATCGGCAAGGGCGTTGTGGGTGAGAACTGGAAGAAGCACTTCCCGTTCCTGTGCTCGCTTTTCCTGTTCATCCTGATCAATAACATGATCGGCCTGATCCCGGGAATGAAGCCCGGCACCGGCGCAATCGGCTCCACCGCCGCGCTCGCCATCTTCGCCTTCGTGTACTTCATCTACTACGGATGCAAGGCTCACGGCGTGATCGGCTACATCAAGAGCCTCGCCCCGCAGGGCGTGAGCTTCCCGATGAACGTGCTTGTGTGGGTCGTCGAGCTTTTCTCGACCTTCCTGCGCCTCATCACGCTCGCCGTCCGTCTGTTCTGCAACATGTTCGCAGGACACGTGGTCATGGGCTCGTTCGCCATCATGGCGAGCATGTTCATGCAGCCGCTGCTTCAGCAGGCTTCCGCGGCCCACGCCGTCGGCGCCCTGCCTTCGCTGGCCTGGCTTGCCATCCTCATCCTGATCTATGCGATCGAGCTTGTGGTCGGCGCCATCCAGGCCTACGTCTTCACGGTCCTTACCGCCGTGTATGTCTCCGAGGCAGAGGAGGTCGCGGAGGAGGAGTAGTCTTCCGTTCGCGCCTTAAAGGTAAGGCAATTCGTTAAACCGCTGGTGCCCGTACCCATGGAGCCCGGCAGTTATAAATAAGGTTATCCTGCGTGAAATAAGACACGCACGACAAAGGAGGAATCGTGGGAGTTATCGGTTACGGTCTCGGTGTTATCGGCGCTGGTCTTGCTATCGGCCTGTCTGCTCTGGGTGCTACGGGTGCTATGGCCCGTCAGCCTGAGGTCCAGGGCCGCGTGTTCACCGTCTTCATCATGGGCTCCGCCTTCGGCGAGGCTCTGGCTCTGATCGGCTTCGTTGTCGCGCTGATCGTTAAATAGCACGGAGCGTCAAGTATGAATCTTTCATCCCAGAAGAGCGCGATCGCACTCTCCGCGTCCGCGGCCGCGCTGCTCATGCCGGTTTCCGCGTTCGCCGAGGACGGCGCCGCCGGTGCGGACATCCTCATCCCTAAGATGGCGGAGTTCATCCCGGCGCTTATCGCCTTCCTGATTATCTGGATCGTGCTGGCCAAGGTCGCCCTGCCGGGCATCATGAAAACCATGGAGGAGCGCGGCAAGAAGATCGAGGAGAGCCTCGACGAGGCCGAGAAGACCAAGCAGGAGGCTATCGCTAAGCGCGCTGAGTCCGACTCGATCGTCACTGACGCCCGTCGTCAGGCTGCCGACATCGTTCTCGAGGCCCGTAAGGACGCCGAGTCCGAGCGCGCCCGTATCATCGAGGCTGCTCACAAGGAGGCCGAGGAGATCATCGCCAAGGCCCATACGACCGTCGAGGACGAGCGCAAGTCCATCTACGCCGGTGCCGCGAGCTCCATCGCCGACCTGTCCGTTGCCGTCGCCACCAAGATCGTGGGCGAGGCACTCGAGGACGAGGCCGGGCAGAAGAAGCTCATCGAGCGCTACATCCAGGAAGCAGGTAGCCTGAATGCCGACTAGCCGCTATCAGGACAAGGTGCTCGAGACCTACGCGCGCTCCCTTCTGGAAGCCGCCAAGGCCGAGAACCATGTGTTCGAGGACCTCGAGATGATCGAGCGCCTGGCTTCCGCCAGCCCCGAGATCATCGCCGTGCTCGACACCATGTCCAAGCGCGACCAGCTCGACCTTCTTCCCAAGGTGGCAGCTGCCTTTAAGTATGTTGCCGAGGAAGACGAGGATGTAGTGGGCGTGACCGTCACCACGGCGATCCCGCTCGACGACGAGCTGCGTCAAACCATCACTAAGAAATGCGAGCAGGACTTCGGCCGCAAGGTATTCCTTATCGAGCAGGTCGACCCGTCTATCGTGGGCGGCCTGGTGCTCGAGGCTCGCGGCGAGCGTCGTGACATTTCCGTCAAGACGCAGCTGCGCATCGCGCAGGAGACCCTCGCAAACTCTGCTAATTCGTACGGAGGTGAAGCCTAATGTCCGAAACCCTCAATGCCCAGGATATCGCCAAGAAACTGCAGGAGCAGCTCACGAACCTCTCCGCGACGGTCGATACGCATGAGGTTTCAACGGTCGACGAGGTAGGCGACGGCATCGCGCGCGTCACCGGCCTCAAGAGCGCCATGGCAGGCGAGCTTCTGGAGTTCAAGAGCTCCGATACCGGTGAGACCGTCTTCGGCCTTGCCCAGAACCTTGACCGTGACGAGGTCGGCGCCGTTCTGTTTGGTGCCGTCGACTCCATCAAGGAAGGCGACGAGTGCCGCACCACTGGCCGCATTATGGATATCCCCGTGAGCCGTGCCATGCTCGGCCGCGTCGTCAATCCGCTCGGCCAGCCTATCGACGGTTTGGGTGACATTGTCGCCACGCACCGTCGTCCTATCGAGTTTAAGGCCCCCGGCGTCATCGACCGTACCCCGGTGTGCGAGCCGGTTCAGACCGGTCTGTTGGCCATCGACTCCATGGTGCCTATCGGCCGTGGTCAGCGTGAGCTCATCATCGGCGACCGTAAGACCGGTAAGACCGCCATTGCCATCGACGCTATCCTCAATCAGCGCGGCAAGGGCATGGTCTGCATCTATGTCG
>CABSBA010000078.1 GCA_902475825.1 uncultured Collinsella sp.
TCATGCCACCCTCTTTGAATAACAAGTTGTCGCCCTGGCCGCCGCGCAGCGTCGACTGGTCCGCCGTTCGGTAGAACGGCGGAACCGCCTAACCGCCCAAGTAAGCTTTGCGGACGTTATCGTCGTGCAGGAGTTCTTGGCCCGTGCCGGTCATGGTGATCTTGCCGGTCTCGAGCACGTAGCCGCGTGTGGCGATGGAAAGAGCCATCTGTGCGTTTTGCTCGACCAGAAGCACCGTGGTGCCGGCCTTGTGCAGGTCCTCGACAATCTGGAAGATCTGTTCGATCAGAATCGGTGCCAGACCCATGGAAGGCTCGTCGAGCATAAGCAGTTTGGGGTTACTCATAAGAGCGCGCCCCATAACAAGCATCTGCTGCTCACCGCCCGAAAGGGTGCCGGCGACCTGGCGACGGCGTTCCTTCAGGCGCGGGAACTGCTCGTAGACGCGCTCGAGGCCCGGAGCCACCGTGGACTTGGGCTGCGTATAGGCGCCCATCTCCAGGTTCTCCTCGACCGTCATCTGCAAAAAGGCGCGACGGCCCTCGGGGACCTGAGCCAGGCCCTTGCCTACCAGCTTGTCGGCAGGCGTATGAGTAATGTCCTCGCCCATAAACTTGATGGAGCCGGTCTTGGAGCGTAGCAGACCCGAGACGGTCTTGAGCGTCGTGGACTTACCGGCACCGTTCGCGCCGATCAGAGCCACGATCTCGCCCTCGTTAACGTTAAAGGAGATGTCCTTGATGGCGTGGATGGCGCCGTACCAGACGTTGATGTTGTAGACGGAAAGCATCGGCTCTGCCATTTAGTTCTCCCCCTTATCCTGCTTACCCAGATACGCCTCGATAACGGCGTCGTTGTTCTGGATTTCCTCTGCCGTGCCCTTGGCGATGACCTTACCAAAGTTGAGCACGCAGATACCCTCGCAGATGTTCATAACGAGCGACATATCATGCTCGATAAGCATGATGGCGATGCCGAAGGTGTCGCGAATCTTGACGATGTTCTCCATGAGTTCCGCGGTCTCGGACGGGTTCATGCCGGCGGCAGGCTCATCGAGCAGCAGTAGCTTGGGGTTGGTTGCAAGCGCGCGGACGATCTCCAGACGACGCTGGGCGCCGTAAGGAAGCGAGCCGGCCTGTTCATTTGCCAGGTGCTCCATGTCAAAAATGGACAGCAGCTCCATGGCGCGCTCGTGGGCGGCCTTCTCGTGCTTCCAATACGTAGGCAGGCGCAGCACGCCCTCAAAACCGGAGTAGCGCTCCTGGTTGTGCAGACCGACCTTGACGTTGTCCTCCACCGTCATGGTGTTGAACAGGCGGATGTTCTGGAAGGTACGGGCAATACCCATGCGGTTGACCTGGTAGACCGACTTGCCCGAGGTGTCCTCACCGTCGAGCAGGATGGTGCCGTGCGTGGGCTGATACACCTTGGTGAGCAGGTTGAAGACCGTGGTCTTACCGGCACCGTTGGGGCCGATCAGACCGGCGATCTCGGTCTTGCCGATAGTCAGGCTAAAGTCGTCGACTGCCTTAAGGCCACCGAACTCAATGCCCAGGTGGATGCACTCAAGTGCCGGGCGCTCGCCCAGGTCACGGTCGGGAACGATGGCGCCAGAAGGATACGGGACCATCTTGCCCTTGTTGAACTCAAATTTACTGGGCATCGGCTGCCACCTCCTTCTTGGAAGCAAAGCGGTCTTTGACGCGACCGAAGAACGCCTTGAGCTGCGGGTTGTTGGTAAAGATCATGACCAGGATCAGCACGATGGCGTAGATGAGCATGCGGTAGTCCGAGAACTGACGGAGCAGCTCGGGAAGCACCGTAAGCAATGCCGCCGCGATGACGGAGCCGCGCATATTGCCCAGACCGCCCAGGACCACGAACACCAGGATGAGGATGGACGTGTTGAAGTCGAACTTGGTGGCGGAGAGCTGCGAGAAGTTACCGCCGAAGAGGGCTCCGGCAGCACCGGCGAGGGCAGCGGAAACCACGAAGGCGATCATGCGGTACTCGGTGACGGAGATGCCTACGGACTCGGCAGCGATCTTGTTGTCGCGCACGGCCATAATGGCACGGCCGGTACGGCTGCGAACCAGGTTGAGCACGATCACGAGTGCGACCATGACCAGGATGGCACCGGCGAGGAAGGTCGAGTACGTCGACACGCCCGAGGCGCCCTGGGCGCCCTTGATGATGGCGGTGCCGTCCTCGAGCAGGTGCAGGTCATCGATCGTGGAGTTACCCGTGATGTTAAAGATCACATGCAGGCCGCGGGAATCGACGCCCACAATGAGGCAGGTGACGATCTCCTTGATAATCTCGCCAAAGGCCAGCGTCACGATAGCCAGGTAATCGCCGCTCAGACGAAGGACCGGGATGCCAATCAAGAAGCCCAGGATGGCGGCAGCGATGGCGCCGACCACGATACTGATGATAAGGCGCACCGGATCGGAGGGAACGGCGCTCTCCAGCGCGACGGCGGTGACGATTCCCGTATAGGCGCCGACGCTCATAAAGCCCGCGTGGCCCAGCGACAAGTCGCCCGCGATGCCGACGACGAGGTTAAGGGAAATGGCCATGACGATATAGGCCGTGATGGGAACCAGCTGACCGGCGATCATGCGCGGAATCATGTGGTTGGACTGCATAAAGAACACGATGGCAAACGCCACAAGGCACATGGCGTACGTGACAAAGTCGTGACGCGTCTGCTTGTCTTTAAGAAACTTCATAACGCTCACCTACACCTTCTCGGGGACGTACTTGCCCAAGAGGCCGGCAGGCTTGACGAGCAGGACGATGATCAGAACACCAAAGACGATGGAGTTGGCAAGGCTCGTGGAAATGTAAGCCTGCGCCATCGCTTCGATGATGCCGATGAGAATGCCACCGACAAAAGCGCCGGGGATGGAGCCGATGCCACCGAAGACAGCGGCGTCGAAGGCCTTGATGCCAGGCATAGCACCCGTCGTGGGCTGCAGCACCGGCGAGTAGGAGCACAGCAGCACGCCGGCGATGGCGGCAAGGGCAGAGCCGATGGCAAACGTCATCGAAATGGTGCGGTTGACGTTGATGCCCATGAGCTGAGCGGCAGCCTTGTCCTCGGACACGGCGCGCATGGCCTTGCCCATCTTGGTCTTACCTGTAAAGAACATCAGGCCGGCCATGATAACCAGGCAGGCGACGATGGTGACGAGCGAGACGGCGCTTACGTTGAACTTGGCCAAGAACTCCGGCACCTGGAAGGTGACGAGCGAAGTGAAGTTCTTGGGCGTGGCGCCCCACAGAAGCTGCGCGGCGTTCTGCAGGAAGTAAGACACGCCGATAGCCGTGATCAGAACGGCCAGCGGGCCTGCTTGGCGCAGCGGCTTATAGGCCAGACCCTCAATGAGAACACCGAGAACCGTGCAGGCCACGCAAGAGAGAACTACAGATGCCCAGCCCGGGAGGCCGAGATACGACGTGGCGCAGAACGAGACATAGGCACCGACCATGATGACATCGCCGTGAGCGAAGTTCAGCATCTTGGCGATACCGTAGACCATGGTGTAGCCCAACGCGATGATGGCGTAGACGCTGCCCATGGACAGGCCGTTGACCAGGTATTGGATAAAGACCGTCATGTTCCACATCCCCCTTTCGAATAGGTTTCCAGTTAATGTATGAAACAGGGACGTTACATCGTCCCTAGATACCAAGCAAGCAGGGAAGGCCAAAACCTCCCCTGCTTGGGATCAAAACCGCTCTATGTAAGGCGGCCAATTAGGCCTGTACGTACTTGCCGTCGGTGATGACGTACGCCGTCGGGTCCTTCTGGACCTGGCCCTTGTCGTTCCAGGAGAGCTTGCCAGTCAGACCGTCAACGGTAATGTTGCGCATAGCCTCGGGAAGCTTCTCGGCAACCTCGGTCGGGTCGGCGTCGGCACCCAGGCCGGCTTCCTTGAGGGCCTCGACCACCGCATGCACGCCGTCGTAGGCGTCGGCGGCAAACTGGTCCGGAGTCTCGCCATACTTATCCTTGTAGGCGTTGACGAAGTCGGCATTCTTCTCGTCATCGGCGGAGAATGGGGTCATGAGCAGCAGACCCTCGGCCAGAGAGGTGTCGAAACCTTCCACGCCCAGGATACCGTCCATACCGTCGCAGCCCATCATCTTGACGTCGTAGCCCATGTCCTTGGCGTTCTTGAGCAGGACGGATGCGGGCGTGTAGTAGATCGGTGCAAAAATCATGGTGGCGCCGGCCTGCTTTGCCTTGGTCAGCTGGTTAGTAAAGCTCGTGGCAGAGTCGTCCTTAAAGGTCTCCTCGTCGACAATCTCGAGCTTGGACTTAGCGGCCTGGGCCTTAAAGGAATCTGCGATGCCCGAAGAATAGGCGTCGCCGGAGTTATAGAACAGCACGAACTTCTCGTCCGCATACTTCTGCGCCAGGAACTTGGCAGCGTTGACACCCTGGTTGGGGTCGGTGAAGCAAACCTGGAAGACGCAATCCTTGCCCTTGGTAACGTCCTCGGAGGACGCGGACGGGGTGATCATGAACGTCTCGGGGTCGTTACCGCACTCTGCGGCAACGGCAACCGACGCACCCGTGGTGGTCGGGCCGACGAGGGCCTGCATGCCCCAGTCGAGCAGGGTGTTGAAGGCGTTGACGGCCTTCTCGCCATCGGCCTGGTCGTCCTCGGCCTTGCTGACAAGCGGCAGCTCCTTGGTCGAGAAATCCTTGCAGCCAAGCTCAACAGCCTGGGTAACGGACTTGCCGTAGGACGCGTTGGCGCCGGTCAGCGGGCCGATGGTGCCGATCTTAAACGAAGCGTCGCCCGAAGCGGAACCACTGTCGCCGCCGTTGGAGGAGCAGCCAGCTAGAATGGACATCGCCCCCAGACCTGCTGCGCTCGCGATAACGCTCCTGCGATTCATAACAGGGTTCAATGACTTACCGGTGAGGCTCGACATGCGGCTCTCCTCTCAAATCTCGTCGGGTTTCGGTTACCCGACAGGCCATCCTTCGCCGTGTTCGGCGTTCGCAAAATAGTAGACGCTTTAGTTAAGAAAAGTGGCGATTATTTCAACTTTTCTTTTACTTTGTCCACTTATCCATATTTATGCGTATTTCTATTACTTTATGCAGTAATGCCACTTTATTGTGTAAAAGTAATGTTTCCATTCTGTTACAGGCGTCCTTACCCTGAATAAAACGGCCCCACCGTTCTCGTTGCATATGCACTTAGGCGGCAATGTACTTGCCGTCCTGGATCACATAGGCTGTAGCGGGCTTTTCGACCTGGCCCTCGTCATTCCACGTCAGCTCGCCTGTCAGGCCCTCGATCTTGATCTTGCGCATGGCCTTGGCAAGGTCTCCGGCAATGTCGGCACCGTCGGCCGTAATGTCAATCCCCGCCTTATCGATAGCCTCGGCAATCGCGTGGACGCAGTCATAGGCGTCGGCGGCAAACTGGTTGGGCGTCTCGTCGTAGGCGTCCTTATAGGCCTTGACGAAGTCGGCATTCTTCTCGTCGTCAGCCGAAAACGGGGTCATGAGCAGTACGCCCTCGGCAAGAGAGGTATCGAAGCCTTCCACAGAGAGCAGGCCGTCCATGCCGTCGGTACCCATGAGCGTCATGTCGTAGCCCATATCCTTGGCGTTCTTGAGCAGGACGGACGCCGGCGTGTAGTAGATCGGCGCAAAGATGAGCGTGGCTCCGGCCTCCTTGGCCTTGGTGAGCTGCGTGGTAAAGCTCGTGGCAGAATCGTCCTTAAAGGTCTCGGTATCGACGATGTCGAGCTTGGATGCCTTGGCCTGCTCGGCAAAGGCATCGGCAACGCCCGAGCTATACGTATCGCCGGAGTTGTAGAACAGGGCAATCTTGGCATCTGCGTACTTCTCGACCAAAAACTTGGCAGCGCTGGCGCCCATGGTGGGGTCGGTAAAACAAACCTGGAAGACCGTGGTCTTATCCTTGGTGACGTCGAGCGACGAGGCCGAAGGCGTAACCATGAGCATGTCGTCGGCGATCTCGCCCGAGACGGCGACGGCGGCACCAGTCGTGACGGGGCCGACGAGAGCCTGCATGCCCCAGTCGCACAGGGTATTGAAGGCGTTGATGGCCTTCTCGCCGTCGGCAACGTCGTCCTCGGACTTAAGCGAGAGCTTGAGGTCCTTGGTCGAGAAATCCTTGGCGGCGAGCTTGGCACCCTTCTCGGCCGAAACGCCATAGGTTGCCGCGGCGCCGGTCAGAGGTCCGATGACACCGATCTTGAAGGTCTTGCCGTCATCGGCGGAGCCGCCGTCCAAGCCACCCGACGAGCAACCAGCGAGTGCCACGGTGCTGCCGAGCGCCGCGGCACCGGCGAGAAAGTTCCTACGGCTGAGCGTGTTGTTGATGTTGAACATGGTGTCCCCCCTTTTCGCTGGCCGCAGTGCGGCCGTCTTGCGGTACGAGGCAAACCTTATGGCGCAAACGTTGACAGTTTGTTACGGAGTTCCGTTTGTAGCGAGCATGTTTCCAATGTTTCCGCAGCGTTTCGGGGGTGCCGTTTTGTGCGACTCCTGTTGCCTGGCGAGCACGCGCCCTCGGTTCACGCTAGAATGCACTCAACCTTTAAGCGGTTAATCCATCCATAAGATGCACGAAGGAGCTATCTATGAGCGAACCCCTGCGCACCGTGAACGTCGGCCTCATCGGTCTGGGAACCGTCGGCGGCGGCGTGGCCCGTCTGATCAAGAGCCACCACGATGAGTACCTGGCAGCCTACGGCATCGACCTTAAGCTGACCCGCGCCTGCGCGCTTGCTTGGGAGCAGGCCGAGGCGGCAGGCATTGAGCGCGAAGCCTTTACGAGTGACTGGCACGACGTCGTCACCGACCCCGCCGTCGACATCGTCGTCGAGCTGATCGGCGGCGAGCATCCCGCAACCGAGATCTTCACCACTGCCTTTGAGCACGGCAAGCACGTCGTCTCTGCCAACAAGGCCCTGCTGGGCCGTCACGTCGAGACGCTCGCCGAGAAGGCGCGTGCATGCGGCGTGCAGATTAAGTGCGAGGCCAGTTGTGGCGGCGGCATCCCCATCGTGAGCACGCTTGAGCACGACCTGGTGGGCAACAAGATCCTGACCATCGCCGGCATCCTTAACGGCACCACCAACTACATCCTGTCGCGCATGGACGCCGAGGGCGCCGATTACG
>CABSBA010000079.1 GCA_902475825.1 uncultured Collinsella sp.
GTGTTTGGCCTTATGACCTACGGTGGCAAAAACAAGTGGTACGGCAAGGATATCGATGGCATCTGTCGCATGAGGCAGGCCATCTTTATGGGTGTCTACGGCTGCCCCGGCTTTGATACGTGGGGGCCGTTCAAGCTCACCGGCGGTGTCCAAAAGGGACACCCGACCGCTGAGGAAATTAAGGGCGCCGTCGACTTCTTCGACAAGATCGAAGACGAGTACGGCGACATCATCGTCGAAGAGTATGCCAAGCGCGAGAAGCGTCTAGCCTACGAGAAGGAGCATCCTGCAGGAGGCCTGGTGGCCGGCGTCAAGTGCACGGCAAAGAAGATCGCTAACAAGCTGTAACTGTAAAGGTGCTTTTGAGCGTTTAACCCATACGGCGGGTCCGAGCAGATTCGGGCCCGCCGTCTTTTTCTATCGTTACTCGGTAAAGGCGTTGCCGACGCTCTGACCGCCAACATACGTCTCGACGAGGGTGAGCTCGTGGTCGAACACGACAAAGTCGGCGTCGCGACCCGGCATGATGCTGCCGCACTTATCCTCGATGTGCGCGGAGCGTGCCGGCACCTCGGTTGCCATGCGAATGGCGATATCGGCGCTGGCGATGCCCCAGTCGACGATGTTCTTGACGCCCTGGGCAAGCGTGAGCACCGAGCCGGCAATGCTCTTGCCGTCGGCGAGCCAGCACAGGTTGTCCTTCATGATGACGTCCATGCCACCGCTGGTGTAGCTGCCCTCGGGCATGCCGCCGCAGCCCAGGCAGTCGGTGATGAGCACCGTGTGCTGCCAGCCCTTGGCCTGCAGCAGCGCCTTGATGGCGGCAGGGTTCACGTGCTTGCCGTCACAGATGATCTCGGCGTAGCTCTCGGGCGTGGACATGGCAGCGCCCACGACACCGGGCTCGCGGTGATGCAGCCCGCGCTGGCCGTTATAGGTATGCGTAAAGCAGCTGGCACCGGCGTTGATGGCGGCGATGCACTCGTCGTAGGTGGCGTCGGAGTGACCGATGCTGGTCACCACACCCTTGGCGTTCAGAGCAGCCGCATAAGCAGCGGCACCGTCGCGCTCGGCCGCCATGGCGCTCTTAACGATGCGACCACCCGCAGCCTCCTGCCACTGATCGAAGACCTCCTCGGAGGGATCGATAAGATAAGCGGGGTTCTGCGCGCCCACGTGCTTCATGGTAAAGAAGGGGCCCTCCAAGTAGATGCCCTGAATGCGAGCACCGCAGAAGTCGGGGCCGCGACCCTCGTCCGCCTGAGCGATGGCGGCGCAAGCGTCCTTGATCTGCTCGACGCCATCGGTGAACGTCGTGGGCAGCCAGCTGGTGGTACCGCGACGGGCGAGCTCGGTCGAGCTGATATCAATGCCCTCGGGATCGTTATCGGTAGTTGAGTGGTTATAGAAGCCATGGATGTGAGTATCGACCATACCCGGTGCGATCCACGACCCCGTGTAGTCCTTAATCTCGCAAGAGGGCTCGTCGGCCTGCCAGGCGCTAAAGACGCCATCCTCGACCATAAGATAGCCGCCCAGTTGCGGGCCTGCCGGCAAGAAGAACTTGTCAGCCTTAATTGCGTACGTGCTCATATGCACTCCTTGCTTCTAAAGCAGTTGACTGTGGTAATGCTTATACCCGGTCCATGTAAAAACAAAAAGCGCCCGCCCGCCGTTATGAGCGGACGGGCGCCCTTACAGGGGGACGCGATTAAGCGGTGAAGGGGTGAATCGTCACGCCCTTAACCACGCGGTTGACCGTGCCGGTGGGGCTCGGCGTATCGGGCGTGTTGCCCACGCGCACGGAGTTGAGCAGGCTGATAGCCTGGGCAAACATCACGAACGGCAGAGCAAGGTAGCCCTCGGGAAGCGCCTCGTAGCCCTTAAAGGTGAAGGACTCACCCTCGTAGACGGTGGCACCTTCCTGCTGAACGGCGACGGTGTGCTGAGCAATATCGTCGCCACCGATCTCGTTGAGGATGTCGATGTCGTACTGACGGGTGTAGGCGTCGTTGTTGACGAACACGAAGACGAGCGTCTTATCGTCGACGAAGGACTTGGGTCCGTGACGATAGCCCATGGAAGTGTCGTAAGAAGTGGCAACTAGGCCGTGAGCAAGCTCGAGAATCTTAAGCTGGCTCTCCTGAGCAAGGCCGCCAAAGGAGCCGGAGCCCAGGTAGGTCACGCGGTTGAAGTCGCCAGCGAGGTAATCGGCGACCTCGGACTCGCGAGCGATAACCTCCTCGCCCATCTTGGCGATGGTCTCGACCCACTCGGCCTTCTGCTCGTCAGAGGCAGTGTCGAAAATAAGGGTGGAGAGCAGGGTCATGCAGGAATAAGAACCGGTCATGGCAAAGCCCTTGTCGTTGGCGCGCGGAATGAGCAGCGTCAGCGCATTGGGATCATCGGCAGACTCGACGGCGAGCTTGCCCTCGGGAGCGCAGGTGATGTTGAGGAACTTGACGTTGTGGACGAGCTCCTTGGCAACGGCAACGGCGGCAAGGCTCTCGGGGCTGTTGCCAGAGCGGGCAAAGGAAACCACGAGCGTGGGATCCTCGGCGCGCAGGAAGTCGCGCGGGGCGCTCACGATGTCGGTCGTGGCGATGGGCTTAAAGTCGTAGAGATCAGTGTTGCCAGCGTGACGCAGGTACGGGGCGCAGGTATCGCCAACGTAGTCGGACGTACCGGCACCGGTGAAGACAACGGACAGACGACCCTCGCCCATAGCGCGAGCCTCGGCCAGGAAGGCCTCGATGGCCTCCTTGTTCTCGCGATAGATGTTGAGCGTATCACGCCAAAGCTCGGGCTGCTGAGCAATCTCGGCCGTGGTGATCTGGGCGCCGAGCTCGGTGAGCTCCTCGACACTCTTCTCGAACATTTCTAATACCTCTCTCTAGAAGTAATCCTCTGACGTGCAATTATACACTTCGGTTGGTTATCTGGTAGTAACCAGTTAAATGCAAAGAATCACCATATGGAAACGATGCGAGCACTAGTTACTGCGCTGGTGGTAAACCTTGTATTTAAACTGATCGGCACGAGCAACCGAGAGTGTGTACTCCACTACCTCGTTTGACTCGTTATACGTAGTCCTGACCAAATCGAGCACAGGCGAGCCCTCGACAATTCCCAAAAGGTGGGCATCGGTGGGACGGGCTATGCTCGCATAGAACTCCTCTTCGGCCACGCGAATCTTTTGCTGAAAGTCCTGCTCAATCACATCGTAAAGCGGCTTACGCTCCAGCATCGGTCGCTTTAGGGACAGAAATTGACGAACCGGTAGATAGCTGCGTTCGACCATCATGGGCATGTTGTCGGCAGAACGAAGGCGCTTGAGCTTAAAAATGCGATCACCGATGCGCAATCCCATATGCTCGGCCAGATTCTTATCGGCCTCCATCTCGCAAAACTCGAGAATCGTGGTCTCGGGTTCTCGACCCATCGCGCGCATCTGCTCGGTAAAGCTGTAGGACTGCATAAGATTGGTTGCTTTTGCCGAACGGTCGGTCACAAAGGTACCGCGACCGTGCTGCCGAACCACCAGTCCTAAACGCTCCAGTTCCTGCAGAGCCAGGCGTACCGTAGTACGCGAGAGACCATAGCGCTCCGAAAGTTCGCGCTCGGAAGGAATCATGTCACCGGCGCGATATTCATGGTCGATCTTTTCGGTCAGAATATCGACCAGCTGATCGTACAGCGGTTGCTTACGCGCTCCGATCGCCATCCTATCCTCCCTTTTGCTCGAATTCGGCTAACTACCTAGGGTGTTTAGCATTATCTGTCTGCCACACCCGAATCATCAAGAAAACAAAAGCCGCGCGCTCTTTCGAGCACGCGGCTTTTAACATACACATGGCTTAAGGGGTCGGGGTGTGAGCCGCGTAGGGACACACCCCTCAAGCTAGAGCCTTACCAGATGCTCGGCCAGAGACCAAGCGGGCCAGCGCCCAGGATGCCAAGGACGAAGAGCAGGAGAATGCCCTTGGTCGGGGTCCAGCTGTGCTTAGCGAACATGTAGTAAAGCAGCAGCGTAAGCATAAGCGGGACAAGCTTCGGGACGATGGTGTTGAGGGTGTCGGCAACAGAGAAGTTGACCGGATCCTCGGTAACGGTGCCGTAGGTCACGGACTCCATGCCGTTACCCAGATCGGTGACGCCGCACTCGACAGCGTTGCCGTCGGCATCGGAAGCGGTAAGGGCGTTGCCGTCCTTATCGGTCATGGCGATGGTACCGGCCTCAGCGGTCTCGGTATCGATGCCCTCCATACCGGTGAAGTTCTCGGCCTCCTTCTCGGAGACGATCACGGTAGTAGCGGAGAGGCCACGGGTGGTGCCGTTGGGGATCTGGAGGTTGATCTGGGTGCCACCCATGGTGACGACCAGGCAACCGACGACGAAGACGCCCATGATGGAAGCGGCACGCGTGAAGGCCTGCATGTTGGCGGTCAGAGCGTCAATAGCGCTGGTGCCAAGCTTGTAGGACCAGTTCATGAGCCAGAAGCGCAGAGCGAACTGGACGGCGTTGAAGATCACCAGGAAGATGATCGGCGCAGCGGCGTTGCCGTTGATGGCCATGTTGGAGGTGATGCCGGCCGTGATAGGCACGAGCGTCAGCCAGAACAGGGCGTCACCGATACCACCGAGCGGGCCCATTGCGGCGACGCGGACGGCGCGGATCGTGGGGATGTCAACCTTGTTCTGCTCGAGCGAAAGCACGATGCCCATAACAAAGGTGACGAGGAACGGGTGGGTGTTGAAGAACTCCAGGTTGTGGCTCATGGAAGCCGCGAGGTCGTTCTTGTTGGTGTGGATCTTCTCCAGACCGGGGATGATGGAGTAGAGCCAGCCAGCGGCCTGCATACGCTCGTAGTTGAACGAGGCCTGCAGGAAGCAGGAGCGCCAAGCCATCTTGTTGAGGGTCTTCTGGTCGAGCTGCGGAGCAGGAGTGAGATCCTCGTAGTGCTCCGGGATCACATACTCATTAGATGCCATCTTCGAAGTCACCTCCGTCAGAAACAGCTGCACCCTTCAGCTCGGTCTGCTGCTGGAAGTCCCAGAAAGCGATGCCGAAGCCGATGAGAGCGAGGATGAGCAGAGCAGGGGTTGCCAGCGAATCGTTGGCAACGGTGATGAGCGCGAGGCCAAAGCCCATGAGGAAGAAGCCCCACATATCGCGGTTCATCATAACCTTGAGCAGGACGGCGAAGCCGACGAAGCGCATCATGCCGCCTGCAGCGGACAGACCGGTCTGCAGCCAAGTCGGGATGGCAGAAGCGATGGTCTGACCGATGGTAGCGCCAGCGATGAAGAACAGGGTGACGACGACAGCGAAGATCAGGCCGAGCAGAGCCATGGCGAAGTAGTTCAGGCGCTCGATGCCCTTGGTGTCCGCGTTGTGAGCCATGTTATCGGCCGTGGACATAAGCGGGGACATAAGCGTGAAGACCAGGGTAACGCCAAGCTGGCCAAGCAGAGCGAACGGAATGGCGAGGCCGACTGCCGCGTTGGGCTCGAGGCCCGTGGCGATAGCGAGAATGGCTGCCATGATGCCGCCGATGACGGCGTTAGGCGGCTGAGCGCCTCCGATCGGCATGTTGCCGATCGTCATGAGCTGATAGGTACCACCCACGAGAAGACCGGTGTTGAGGTCGCCAAGGATAAGACCGATGACGGCGCCGGTGACGATGGGCTGATAGAGAGACTCGAGGAAGTCAAACTGGTCGATTGCCGCGATGAACGTAACAACGAAGACCAGAGCGATCTGGATGATCGAGTATTCCATCTTGCTCCTCCTTTCAAAATGTATGTACGCACTTTGGATATCACGTACAGAACGTCAGGGTTTCACTCCTGACAACGTGGATCACGAGGATTACGAGAAGAGCTTGCTCGTGTCCTCAACAGGCGTGCTCGGAACGCGCCTGATCTCCAACTCCACCCCCAATTCCTGCAGCTCTTTAAACGCAGCGACATCCTCGTCGTTAACTGCGACGGAGGTGGCGACTTGGCGCTTTCCTTCCGACATGTGCATGTTGCCGATGTTTACCTTCTTTATAGGCACACCGCCCTTGACGAGCGTAAGCACGTCTTCCGGTGTTTCGGCCACGATGAAGATCTTCTGGCGCGGGCTCGCCTTGCCAATGACGTCGATGGTCTTCTGCAGGGAGAAGAAACGCGTAGCGACGCCGGCGGGAGCGGCCATCTTCATGAGGTTCTGGCGCATGGTGTTGGACGCCACGTCGTCGTTGGCGACGAGGATGAGGTTGGAGCCCAGAGTGGAGTTCCACTGGGTGGCAACCTGACCATGAACCAGTCGGTTATCGATGCGGGTAAGAAGAATGTTGGGTTCTGCCATGTTGATCAGCTTCCTTTCGATATTTGCTGACGACAGTTACTTGATCTCCTGAATCGCGTAACGCGAAACATCTGCGACGGCTCCGGATCGGACTTTGATCTGGACCTTCTCGCCTTCGATGCCTTTGACGGTTCCGTAGATACCGCCGGCGAAAAGAACCTCCTGACCCGGCTTGAGCTCGGTGTGCAGCTCCTTGAAGTACTTCTGCTTCTTCTTCATGTTGATTTGCGACCAGATGGTGTAAATCAAGCCCATGATGGCAAGCAGGCCTAAAAGGGCGACCGAGGAGCTCAGGACGTTGGCTCCGAAATCGGCCATTAGATGCCGTCCTCGTCGCCGAAGATATCCTCTTCGTCGGAGCCGGCAACGGATGCGACCGTCTGGGCGGTGATGCCCGTCTGGCCAACGGTCACGGCCTGCTCGCCAAGCTCGGCGAGCGTGGCGTTGCCGCGGAGGAACAGAAGCTCAATAACCATGGGAAGGTTGGTGCCGGTCAGAACCTCGACGTTGTCGACATCCTGGGCAATCATCATCGACTGGTTGAACGGGGTGCCACCAAGCAGGTCGGTAAAGACGAGCACGCCATCGCACTCCTCGCGCATGGCGGTAATAGCGGCGCGGAGATCCTCACCGTAGGAAGCAGCCTGGTCGCCCTCAAAAGGAACGACGGTAAAAGCGGGCTGGTCGCCAGCAACCATAGCGATAGCGCTTGCGAGGCCGGGTGCGAACTGCCATATTATCACGAAGGTAATCGAATCCTAATTCATCGTTAGTTGAGTAGGTGA
>CABSBA010000080.1 GCA_902475825.1 uncultured Collinsella sp.
CGATCATCCCCGACGGCAACACCCTCATATACGCCGGCGACGAAGCCGTCATCGCCACGCTGGCGTCGTAGCCATCCCCTCAATAACTTGCGGTGAAATAGGGACTGAATAGGCCTTCTAGCAGCCTAAACAGTCCCTATTTCACCGCAACTTATTGAGGGGATGGAGTTGAAGTTCAATCGCGGCTACCAGTCTTCGTCCGCGCCGTAGTCGTCGTCATCGTCATCGTCGTCGACGGCAAAGTCTCGGAGGTCGAGGCCTTCGCGTTCGGCTCGGGCTAGGAGCTCTTGGGGCAACTCGTCCTCGATATCCATCACGTCGAGCATGGCGGCCGGAAAGCCCACGCCCGCCGCAGACCCCGCGCGATCGAGCAGGCTCTCGCGCAGCTGGTCTACATCAACTTCGATCTTCATGGTGAAACCTCCTACCAGGCCAGGACCCCTACTCAGCAGCGTCGAGCTCATCCACGGCAGCAACAAAAGCCGCCGCCTGCTTGTCGTCCATCTGCGCAGCCAAACGCCCCACGGGCTCATCGTAGGCGAACTGCACCTTATCGATAAAGCAATCCCAAGCACGCTCATCCACACGCACGGCGATCTCGCAATACTGGCTGAGCTTTTTGAGTCCATACCAAAACGCATTCACATGGCGCGCAGGATCCTCATCCAGCACACCATCGTAGCGACGCCCATTGAACTCGCACATGCGTGCCACGGCAACCTTGAGCGAATCGCCGCCCTCGTCAGAAGCCTCATCAACCAGCTCGGGAATCGCAACCTCACGCCGAACAGTATGCCTGGTTGCACCATCGTACTCGCCCACCAGCACGTCCTCATCAAGCCGAGAATCGTAGTCCAAATAGCTCGTGCCACAACAAATGCCGTGCGGCGAGCCCGTGCCAAACGCGCAGAACAACCCGCCGTCGGCAACAACACGACGGTAGGTCTCAAACGACTTCTTAACCTGAGCGAGCAACTCGGAAAGCTCCCCGGCATCGCACGCCGTCTCGATCGCAACGCACGCAGGCTCGGGCAACGATACCGGCTCCACCATGCTCCCCGCAACGCGGGCGGCGCGCTCGGCCCGATACGCCTGCGCCGCCAAGCGCGCTCGCTGCGCAGCGCCGCGCACGTTGGTAAGTTCACGCTCCAACGCCACGTCGTCAGCTACATCGCCAGCCAAATCGCCCGTAAACCCGTCAGCGCGCTGCGGGCCTGTCGCACTCAGCTCAGACTCAAACGTCGCTGTGATCATACCCGCAAGGTCCGTCGCGTCGGCGGCGCAGCGCATCTGCTCCAGCTGCGTACACAGCAGGTCGGCATCCAAAGGCACGGCATCCACAACGCGCACGTCACTCAGACGCGCCACGCCCTGCAGCACCATAGCCCCCGCAGCATCGTACGCCGCACGAACCCTGTCCGCCGTATTGGCGCGCAGCTTTACCTCGATAAACGCAAGCGTCTGCTCCAAACGGGCCAGCAGCTCGGCCTTGTCCTCCATACGCAAAAAGGCAGCATAGCGACGCTCCATACGCAGCGGACCAACAATGCCCGCCTGCTTGCGAGCGTGTGCAAGCGCAGCGCCCTCAACACGACGGATATACCCGTCAACAGCCCGCACGGCAGACTCGCGTGCAGCGTGCTCGGCGGTCTCGATGCCCCTAAGCACGCCCAGCAGCTCGCGGGAGCGCACCTTTCGCACCAACCCCCCGCGATCGTACTGCTCAAGCGCCGCCTGGCGCTTGGCTGCCGATCCAAAGCCAAACAGCTCGTCGAGCAACTCGCCAACAGAACGCTCGCCCGCCATGGCAAGGCCTCCCTACCCGAACACGCCAACACGCCCGCGGGCCCACGCGCACGCAAACCCGCTCGCCCGCACTCCTACAGATCCAGAGCCTTTTTCGCAGCGTCAACCGGGTCGCCATCCATGTAGAACACCGGGCTCAGGCCCGAGATAATCTCGGACGAAACGCTCTGCAGGCCCGCAATGGCACTCAGCGGCAAAATCACGCGCTTGGCGCCGGCGTTTTTGGCCACGCGCATAATGTCCTCGAGCCCGCGAATCTCGTCCATAGAGCCCGACATGCGCAAGATTCCCGGAATCGCCAGCGCAGGCATCACCGGGCGGTTGCACGCGGCAGAGCAAAGTCCCACAAACTCGGCGAGCGAAACTTCCTCGGACAGTCCCTTGCTCTGCAGGTCGTTGTAGAACAGCAGGTAATCCTTGGAGCCAATGTGCATGCCCGGCGCCACGCGGTTCGCCAGGTTCACAAAGTTGTCGAACGCGGCTTCCAGCGTATCGCGCACCGGCTTGTTAAAGGCCACGCCCTCGTACTTAAACTTGCACTCGCCGGCAACGGCCTTGTTCTCCAGCTTGTATACGGCAACCTCGCCGCCCTGCGACCTGCCCACGCCAAATACGTGGCCGGACAGCAGCGGCCCGTCGGGAATCAGCGTGTCCTCGGTCTGCTCGGGCACGCGCACCACGTGCACGTCCTGCGGGTTGTCGGCATCCATATAGCCCAGGTTGACGTCGATAAACTCGACGCCCGCCATAATCTTAAGCTGCTCCTTTACACGGCGACGGCCCTCGATGGCGTAGTCCAACAGCCAGCGCACGTCGTCCTTGTCCATAGCCTCGTCGGGGAACAACAGCTTGGCCAGACCGCTAAAGGTCTTGCGCACGGCGATCTCGTCACGCTTGTTAAAGTCGCTGTTAAAGCGGAAATACCGGTCGATATGGTGCGTAAAGTCCTTGCGACGCATCTCCTTGCAAAACTCCGACAGGCAGTCGGTGATCAGGCCATAATGCCCGGTCAGCAGGCTCGAGCGCATCTTGGGAATTTCCCAGCCCGGCAGGTAATAGTGGATACGGTCGAAGAAGGCCGAATCGTTGTTAAACTCCGGCGGGAACGGATCAAACAGGTGCGTGGTCTTAAGGACGTTTTGCACGGTGTCGTTGATGTTGCCCTCAAAGACCATGGAGGCGTCGGCGTTAATCTGGTCGCGGCCGCGTGCGTAACTGCCACTCGCCATGTAGTCCTTCATGATCTGCACGGCGTTGGTGTCCTTAAACCGCATGCCGGCGACCTCGTCGAACGTCACGCAATCCCAGTGGCCCACCAGGCCCACGCGATCGGCGCGCATGGAGTTCATACGGCCGAACAGGTTGGCCGTGGTGGTCTGACCGCCCGAAAGCAAGATGGCGTAAGGCGAGACCTCTTTGTAGATATGGCTCTTGCCGGTGCCGCGGGGACCCAATTCGCACAGGTTGTAGTTGCGCTCGATAAGCGGCACCATGCGCTCGATAAAGTGGAGGCGCTCTTTCTCGGAAAGCTCGCTGGGTTCGTAGCCAGCCGAGCGCAGCAGCATATTGAGCCACTCGTCGCGCGTAAAGTACTGGCGCTCGTCGATCATGGCATCCAGGTCCAGATTGGGCATCTGAATGGGCGTGAGCGACGCCACGCTAAACGGAGAGTCCTCGGGTCCGCACTTTTTGCGCTTGGCCTTGGAGCGGCGCGGCGCATCGTCGCCAAAGACCTCCATGCCAAACTCGTCTTCCTCATCCACGGGATGACGATACTCGATGCTCATAATGCACCAAATGCCGCCCTGCAGAATCTTGGAATAGTCGCGCACGTACTCGGCCGGCATCACAAACGGCTCGATGGTCAGGTTGGCAAACGACGCCACGTAGATATCTTTGTACTCGTCGAGCTTGGCCGTCACCTTGTCGATGATGGTAAAGCGGCCCAGTTCGCGAATCTTGGACTTAATGCGCTCGGACTCGTCGGGACGCACGTAGTTATCAGTGAGGATCCTGCGGATGCGATCCAGGCCCTCTGCCACGGCTTCCTCGTCATCGGTCGAGCAGTACATGCCCAGCAGGTACTCCAGCACAAAGGTGGGCACGTTGGCGCCGCGCTTCATAAAGGCCGTCAGGTCCTTGCGCACGATCTTGCCGCCAAAGTGCTCGAGCAGCTTACCGTCCAGCCCGTCCATGTCGTAGCCCTCATCCTCGGGAGCCTCGGCTGCAGCCTGGTCATAGCCATCGGTCGAGGACTCGTCCTCGGCGGCCACCGCAGCCTCAGCGGGCGCGGCAGCAGTCGCCGGCTCCGGGGCAGGCGCAGCGGTCTCGGCCTCCGGGGCCTTCACGGGCGCGGCCTCAGGCATCGCAGCCTCCGCAGGCACATCCACATCAATCGAGGGGACTTCCCACAGATCGTCGTCTTGGCTATCAAACATAGGGCACACTCCTAAAAACCAAAGTCAGCAACGGGGGCAAACGAAACGGCAATGGTGTACGTCTCGCGCCAAACGATCTTGCCCGACTGGGCATCGCGACAAACCAGCAAATGGGACGAACCGGACCCAAACGTCACGCCGGTCTTAAGCGTAAAGCGAGCCTCGACCACGCGGTCCTGCGGGTTGGGCGAGGTCATGTCCGCATGCACGCGGGCAACATCGCTCACCTCGTTGCCGGTCTCGTCGGTAAACACCAGCTCGTACTCGCACGGCAGCACCTTGCCCGTTGCAGCCTCCTCCTGCAGCAACTTAATGCCAAACAGCGAGTTGGTAACGCGACGGCTCTCGCTCAACACGCGCAGCTGAGCCATTTGCGTGTCGACAAATTCCTTTGAAGACGCGCTCAGGCGGCGATACCCAACCACCGGCACCACAAGCTCCTGCAGGCTCACGCCGCCATGCACGTAGCGCTTGGTTCCGCCGGGTCGTTTGTAGTGCACGATTCCGCGCGGGGCCAAGCCAACATAACCGCCGCCCGGCACCACGTGGTCCATGTTCATGGCCAAATACGGGCTACCGTCCGCACCGTTAGCGATATCGGCCAAGGCGTCGCCCTGAGCGACCACCGCATGGCGTTTGCCAAACAGCACCGGGTCGTCGGGCAGGTCATTCTTGCCCAAGAACAGGCATTCCGGCAGCTCGTTGGCCGTATACAAAAAACCATGATCGGATGTAATCGTCACACGGGCACCCGGCGCGTCAGTGCACACGCGCTTGGCAATCGAGACCAACTCGTCCACGCTCTCGGCGCATGCATCGAACACGTCGCTTTCGGTGGCGAGCTTCTCCCCCGTCGCGTCGATCTTGTTGTGATACAGGTACACGATCTCGCTGGACTTGATCAGCTCCTTGCGGTCGGCGGCAGGCATATCCAAATACGCCGCAGCGCTCAGGGCACGACCCGTAGGCGCGGCCTTCTGCAGCACCGCCTGACGCTCGACCGTAGAACCCGTCGGCATACCGTCGAGCAGCAAGGCGCCTGTTTCCATATTGAGCGTCATAGCCTGATGCGGCAACAGCGCCGGCATGCCCATCTCGGTAATAGAGGGGAACATCGCCTGCACGCTACCCATGCGCACCTCGCCGCCGCGCTCGCGCTCCAAAGCGGCAGCCACGTCCTGCGCCACTTCGTAACGCAGCGCATCGCTAATCAGGACCACCTTGGTCTTGGCACTACCAGCATACGTGGGCAGCGTCTCCCAATAGAACAGGTCTTGGCGGGCGACACCCTCAACATAGCCAGCATCGCGCCACTGCGCCTGAGCGGCATTGGCCCAGCACGCGTTGCTCTCGGTCAGATACCAGTTAACGTAGTTGTTCTCGGCCCACTCGACCGCGCGGCGCTCGGGCTCCTCCAGCAGGTCGACACCACGCAGCTTGCAGCGCTCGTTGGCCTGACGCAGCGCGCGATAGGCCGCATCCATGCGCCACCAATCCGAGGTGTAGGCCTCCCACACCTCGGCCGCCTGGGCAATATGGAATCCGCCCGCATGGTCGCGCTTAAAGGCCGCCATGTCGGCCAACGCCAAAAGCACCTGGTAGTAGCAGGCGACATCGTCGTACCAGCACAGGTCGCGACGGGCCGAGGCAACACGACGGGACTCGTCAACGCGGTCGGCTCCCTGCGCCAGCGAGGTGAGCAAGTCGCTCAAAATGGCCTCGTCAACGCACGGGAATACATCGAGCCGCAGCAGATCGTCGGTAGACAGAGCGCCAAACACGTGGCGCAGGCCGCACGCGTCCTGGACCAGCTCGCAAATCTCACGCAGGTCATCAGACGCCGCGGCATCGCCCGCCCACTCGCGGACAACCGCGATGCAATACGGCGCATAGGCAGGCGCAATATGGTTGGAGAGCTTTTGCAGCGCAGCGGCCGGCACCAACGAGGCCGCGGCCGTGAGCAGCACATGGGCGGCAAAATCCTGCAGCGAGTCGCGCTCGAACAGCGCACCCTCAAAGCCCGTGCGCTGACGCACAAAGGCAGCAAGACTGTCGGCGGCCTCAAACTTTTGCGCCAGTTCCGCCAGTGCCTCCGGGCCATCGTGCAGCAGCTTAGTCAGGCACGCGCGCACAATAAACGGCATGGTGGCAGCACTGGGGTCCGAGCCGTCAAACATGGCGGCCAGCAGGCCCAGCTCAACATCGGCCGCACACGCAGGCGCGGGCATGCACTTGGAAAACTTGGCGACGCGGCCCTTGGCGGCAAAGAACGACTTGTGCGCCTGCAGCGCCTTACGAATATCCCGTGCGTTCGAAGCCCCCAGCTGATCGGCCAGCAGCGACAGATAGTCCGCCGAGAACTGATCGGCGTACAGCTCAACATCGGCCAGCCAATCGCCCTCAAGGCTACCGCGCCCCTGCTGGCGATACACCAGCATGTCGCTCGTGGTGTCCTCGCGCGCGATAAGGCGCTTGACCTCAAACATATGCCCGTCGCAAGCCTCCACAAAGCGCACCGGACGCGGCAGGCGCTGCTCTATCGCTTCGCCAAAGCCGCCCTCGGCAAGCTCGGCAAACGTGGCGGCAAACTCGCCCTCTGCGTCGTGCCACACCACCACGCGGCGCTCACGGCAATCGGGCAGCGGCTGTTCAAAGCGCGCTGCCAGCTCTTCAATTACATCGAACTTTGCCATCTAACAATCCCACTGTCATACCGGTCAAAACAATTCGCGTAACGCGTAATCACGTGTGCATTATTTTATCTTTGCCAGCACATCCTGGAACTTGGCATAGTTGACCTTAACGCCGTCGTCCAGGTCGATCTTGATCATCTGGTCGGCCAGGTGATGCAGCTTTTCCTCGTAGGCAACGGTCTCGGTCAGCTGATC
>CABSBA010000081.1 GCA_902475825.1 uncultured Collinsella sp.
CCGAGCCGTCAGCTAAACTGTAGAAGGGGGAGGCCTCGCGGCCTCCCCCTTTTTTTGCGCTTATAGGGCCATCACTCCACTGTCGCTGTGTTTTTGACCCTCGTTTGTTGCATCTTCTGCGAACGGGCTACAATGTCATAGTCTGTGCAGCATGGAGGTGATTATGGTCGAAGCCGGAATCGGCGTTGATATCGTCGAGATTTCCCGAATGAAATCAATCCTTGAGAAGACACCCGCGTTTGCTCGGCGCGTGTTTACCGATGAAGAGCGTTCGTATTGCGATGCCTCGTCTCGTCCTGCCGCGCATTATGCCAGTCGTTTTGCTTCTCGCGAGGCGGTACTTAAGGCGCTTGGTACGGGTTTTAGCCAGGGCGTTGGCCGTAAAGACGTTTCCGTAACGCGCGATAAGCTCGGCAAGCCAAAAGCGCTGCTTTCGGGTCGCGCTCTTGAAATCGCCCAGGAATTGGGCGTTGTCGAGGTTGCTCTTTCTATTACTCTGACGGGTGACTTGGCTGTCGCTAATGCCATTGCGATCACCGAGGATGCTCGACCTAAACCCAAGGAAGAAAAAGTGAGCACGAAGGAGCGCGTTGCTCAGACATTTAAAGAGGCTCGTTCTGTCTTAGACGAGCTCGAACAGCTGCAACAATCTGCTTTGTCGGAACATCTGGATGATGATCCGCAAGATGCGCTAGGAGCATAGATGAAACCGGTTTTGAGTACCGAGGAAGTCGTTCGCCTCGAAGATATTATCGAGCGTGAGGGCACCTCGAAGGCCGAACTCATGGAGTTGGCGGGCGAATTTGCTGCCAACGAGATTTTAAAGCTCAACCCCGATCGCGTTCTTGTATTGGTCGGTTTTGGCAACAATGGCGGAGACGGCTGGGTTGCCGCTGACATTCTGACGCATAAGGGCGTTGATGTAGATATCGTCTCTCCGGTTGAGCCGGATGAGATCCCTGCCGCTCTCGCTCGTCATGTCGCCCGTCGTACTGCTGGTCGCGACGTGCATGTGTGTGTCGGCCCCTCTCGTGATGAGCTGGAGGTGCTGATTGATAAGGCTGATGTTGTAGTCGATGCCATTTTTGGTACCGGTTTTCATGGTGATCTTCGTGCGCCGTTTTCAATCTGGATCCCCACGGTCAATGAAAATGCCGATCGCGTTGTCTCCATCGATGTTCCCTCGGGCCTGAATGCCGAGACGGGTGTGGTGGATGACGACTGCATTCGTGCCGAGCGTACGGTGACGATGATTGCTCCCAAGATCGGCTTATACAGCGCTGACGGTCCCGAATATGCAGGCGATCTGGTCTGCGGCGGTCTGTATGACCGCCTTGATGAGGTTATTGACGATGTCGACCATGCTGCCGAGATCGTGGAACCCGGTGACCTTGTGGACTATTTTGCTCCGCTGCCTACGAATATCGATAAGTACTCGCGCGGCTCGGTGCTCATTGTTGCCGGATCGGCGCAGTATCCTGGTGCGGCCATTATGGCTGCCAAGTCCGCTGCCCGCGCAGGCGCCGGCTATGTGGCAGTCGCGACTCCGGATGCGTGTGCCAACCTTATCCGCATGGCGCTCCCCTCGATTCCGGTCTTTGCTATTCCATCTGATTCCCGCGGTTCTTTTGGTGCCGCTGCGCGCATGACGGTATGTGAGATTGCCAAGAAATATAGCTGCGTGCTGTGTGGTCCCGGCATGACGACATCTGCCGGTGCCATGCAGGTGGTTTCGGGTCTGCTTGAGCTCGACGTACCGCTTATCTTGGATGCCGATGCTCTCAACTGCCTTGCCAAGATTGCAATCGATGGCATCGACAGTAATCCCGAGATGTATCGTCGTGAGCAGCCGCTCGTTATGACGCCGCATTATCGTGAGCTTTCGCGTCTCGTCGCCGGTGATGAGGTCAATGACCTTGGAACCGCGATTGCCGCCGCGCAAAAGGTTGTCTGGGCCGCCGGTTCCGATAACCTCGTTGTTATCGCTAAGGGCCCGACGACGGCCATTTGCGGTGTTGAGCGCGTGCTGCTGCCGCTCTCTGGCCCGGCGTCGTTGGCGACCGCTGGCTCGGGTGACGTCCTTGCGGGTATTCTGGCCGGCACGCTAGCCACCATGCGCGACGAGATGGACCGCTGGGAGCTGCTGTACTCGTATGCCGTCGCGCTTCATAGCTATGCCGGTTTTGCCGCGGCGACGGAGTTTGGCGAGAAGAGCGTTATCGCGACCGATCTTATCGACTTGATCGGTCCCGCCATGGAGTTGGCGGCAAAGGATGCGCTCGATGATCTGGGAATCACGGACGAAGGGTCGGATGACTAATTATGAATAAAGCCGATTTGACGCGTTGGTCCTGGGTCGAGATCGACCGCGGGGCGCTTCGCCGCAACACGAGGGCCTATAAGAATTTGCTGAATCCGCGTCAGCGCCTGTGCTGCGTGGTTAAAGCCGACGCTTATGGTCATGGAGCTGTTGAGTGCGCCAAGATTATGTATTCGGCCGGCGCCGACATGTTTGCCGTGGCGACGGTTAACGAGGGTGTTGAGCTCCGACAGGGCGGGATTACGAAACCCGTCCTTATCCTAAGCGAGCCGCCTATCGAGGCCATTCCGACGTTGCTCGAGTTCGATATCATGCCCTCGGTCTATACGTCCGACTTTGCTCTTGCGTATGGCGAATGTGCCGTCGCGGCGGGCAAGGTGGGCAAGTATCATCTCGCCATCGAGACGGGCATGAACCGCATCGGCGTACATTACACGCAGGTGCTCGACTTTGTCCGCGGTATTGATTTTCATCGCGGTATTCAGTGCGACGGCGTATTTACGCACTTCGCCACGGCCGATGAACCTTCGGGCTGGGACTACAAGCTGCAGTGCCAGCGCTTTACCGAGGCCGTTCAGGCCATTAAGGATGCGGGTTTTGAGTGCGGTATCGTGCATTGCGCCAACACGCCGTCCTCGATGCTCGACCCCTCGATGCATTTTGATATGATTCGCGCCGGCGTTGGCTTGTATGGCATGCAGCCGTGCGAGCTGAGTGGCCGCGTGATGCAGCTTGATCCCGTTATGAGCGTCCATGCGCGTGTGACGCGCGTGGCACACCCTGCGATGGGTGAGGGCGTGGGCTACGGTTTTACCTACCGCGTACCGCGTACGCGCGTTCAGATCTGCACGCTGCCGATCGGTTATGCCGACGGCCTATCGCGTACGCTTTCCAATCGTATGGATGTGCTGTATCGCGGCGAGCGCGTGCGTCAGGTTGGCAATATCTGCATGGATCAGTTTATGGTCGCCATTCAGTCCAACCCGGCACACGAGATTCCCGAGGCCGAGTATGGTGACGAGATGATTATTGTCGGCCGCGATGGCGATGCCGAGATCACTATGGACGAGATGGCCCGACTGCGCGGAACGATTAACTACGAGGTCGCCTGCGGCTTTGGCATGCGTCTCGACAAGGTCTACGTGTAGGAGCCGCTATGGGCGTCATGCACATCCCCGGACATAGTCACCAGGCGCCGCGCGAGGTTGCGCTCGAGGAGATTGAGGCTGTTTTAGGCGACTGCCATCTCTGCCAGCTCTATCAGTCGCGCCATAATATCGTGTTTGGCGTGGGAAACCCCCGCGCCCGCGTCATGTTTATCGGTGAGGCGCCGGGTCGCAACGAGGATTTGCAGGGCGAACCCTTTGTGGGGGCGGCGGGCGAGGATCTCAACGGCATCCTTTCGCTGGCGGGGCTCAAACGCGCAGACGTCTACATTGCCAACGTGCTTAAGTGTCGCCCGCCGGGAAACCGCAATCCGCGCCCCGAGGAAGTGCTGGCTTGCTCACCGTTTTTGCGCGAGCAGATTCGAAGCATCTGGCCCGATATCATCGTGACGCTCGGTAACCCCGCAACGCACTTTGTGCTCAAGACCGAGATCGGCATTACCAAGCTGCGCGGCAGGTTCCATCAGATGGGCCACTTTGTGGTGATGCCGACGTTTCATCCTGCGGCGGCGCTGCGCAATCCGGCGTGGCAGGAGTTGCTGGAGGAAGACTTTAAGATGCTGGGCGACTATCTGGAGCGGCACCCCGCGCCGGAGACCGCCTCGGAATAATAAGGAGCATATATGTCCCTGGAGCGCCTGGGGGTAGGTACCTATAGAACGGCTCGTACTGCCGATACGGAGCATTTTGGCGAGCTGGTCGCACCGTGTCTAGAAGATGGCGATGTGCTGATTTTGACCGGCGGCCTCGGGGTGGGCAAAACCCACTTTACCAAGGGCGTTTCGCGCGCTCTGGGCGATGAGCATATGGTCACGAGCCCTACGTTCGCACTCATGGCCGTTCATGACCAAGGGCGTATTCCGCTGTTCCATTTTGATCTGTACCGCCTGGAGCATGCCTACGAGCTTGAGGATACGGGCATTTTTGACGTGCTGGGCTATGAGGGTATTTGCCTGCTGGAATGGGGCGAGCAGTTTCAGGATGAGCTGACGGATGAGTATCTTTCGGTGACGCTTAAGCGCGATGAGGACGACAGCGACGTGCGAACGATAACGCTCGAGGCGCACGGCGAGCGCGCAGCGGAGCTTTCCGATTTGATTGATAGGGCTGTACAAGATGAGCTTGCATAACGATTACGCGCTGGTGGTGGCGCTCGATACTTCGACCGATATGCTTGCCTGCGCGGCAAGCTGGATTGATGGGCAGACGGGCGAGACGAAGCAGGTGAGTGGCGACCATATGTGCCGTCGCCATGCCAATGTGGAGCTCGTGAATACCGTCGACAGCGTGCTTGCTCAGGCTGGCATGGACCGTGCCGACGTGGGCAGTTACGTCGTCGGCCGCGGCCCGGGTTCGTTTACGGGCGTGCGTATCGGCATCTCCACCGCAAAGGGTCTGGCACGCGGTGCCAACGTGCCGTTGCTGGGCGTGTCGACACTTGACGCTTGCGCCTGGACAGCATGGAAGGCCGGCGTACGCGGCAAGCTTGGTGTTCTTGCCGATGCCATGCGCGGCGAGGTGTACCCGGCGCTCTATGTGCTGGGGGATGAGGGCCCCGAGCGTCTGTTTGAGCGCGAGCGCGTGGTCAAGGCCGCCGTGGCGCTTGATGAGTGGCGCCAGACCGCGGACTGGGATCAGGTTCAGCTGACTGGTGACGGTCTCGTGCGTTATGGCAAACTGCTGGGCGAGGATGAGACGGCGCGCTGCGTGGAGCGAGACCTGTGGTGGCCCTCGGGCGAGGGCCTGCTGATGGCGCACGCCGCAGGCGATGGCGATCCGGCTCGCGTCTTGCCGATCTATACGCGCCTTTCGGATGCCGAGGAAAACGAGCGCAAGCGTCTGGGCCTTGCCGAGAGCGCGCAGAGTGAGGTGACAGGTGTTGCCGACGAGCTTGCCGGACGTCATCTGCAATTCCGCCCCATGGGCGCGGCGGATGCCGAGGGCGCGAGCGCACTGGAGACCGCCTGCTTTGAAGGCGCCGGACACGAGGCGTGGACGCCGGGCATGTTCCTGTCCGAGCTGGGCGAGGACGTTGCCGCGCCGCGTAGCTGGTGGGTGGCGCACGACGACGGCTGTCTGCTGGGTCTTGCCGGCGGTATGGTCGTCGACGGGGACGTGCAGATTATGGACGTTGCCGTCGATCCGGCGCATCGCCGCGAGGGCATCGCCCGCAAGCTGCTGTCGCACGTGAGCTATGACGCACAGATGCTCGGCTGCACCACGGCTTCGCTTGAGGTTGAGGACGGCAACGAGGCCGCAATTGCACTCTATGCCGCTCTGGGCTTTACCGAGGCGGGTCGTCGCCGTGGCTATTACGGTGCCGGCAAGGATGCCATCGTCATGACGGCGCCGCTGCCCCTGGTGCTTCCTCTCGACAATGCCTCGCCCGAGCCGACGGCTGCCGAACAGCGTGTATGGCCGCTGCCCGCGCCCGAACGCACCGCTGAGGAGCGTGCCGAAATCGAGCGCCGCCGCCTGGTGCTTGCCATCGAGAGCTCCTGCGACGAGACAGCCGTGGCAATTATCGATGCGGATGGCAATATACTGGCCAACCAGGTGTCGACACAGATTGATTTTCATGCTCGCTTTGGCGGCGTGGTGCCCGAGATCGCCTCGCGCAAGCACGTTGAGGTGATTGTGAGTGTCGTAGATGCGGCGCTTGAAGATGCCGCGGCGTCGCTTGGCCTTACGGGCGGAGCCATTGCACCAAGTGAGCTTGCCGCCGTGGGCGTGACGCAAGGTCCGGGCCTGGTGGGTGCCTTGGTGGTGGGTGTCGCCTTTGCCAAGGGCTTTGCGTATGCTGCCGGCAAACCGCTGGTGTGCGTCAATCATCTGGAGGGTCACCTGTTTGCCAACCTGTTGGCGCAGCCCGACCTCAAGCCGCCGTTTATCTTTACGCTTGTTTCGGGCGGGCACACCATGCTCGTGCACGTAAGGGCATGGGGCGACTACGAGGTGCTTGGCGAGACGCTTGACGACGCCGTGGGCGAAGCCTTCGACAAGGTGGCAAAGGCACTGGGCCTTGGCTATCCCGGAGGCCCCATCATCTCCAAGCTTGCCGAGACGGGCAACCCTAAGGCGATTGATTTCCCCCGCGCGCTGAACAGCAGGGGCGACTATCGCTTCTCGCTTTCGGGCCTCAAGACGGCGGTGACGCTCTACATCGAGCAGGAGACCAAGGCCGGGCGCACGATTCACCTGCCCGATCTGGCGGCCTCGTTTGAGGCGGCGGTCTTTGACGTGCAGTACAAGAAGGCCAAAAACGCCCTGCACGCCACCGGGTGCAAGGAGTATTGCATCGGCGGCGGCGTCTCGGCCAACCCGCATCTGCGCGAGATGATGATCAAGAAACTCGGGCGTCAGGGAATCCGCGTAACGGTGCCGCCCTTGTCTGCCTGCACCGATAACGCCGCCATGATCGCGGAGGTCGCTCGCCGTAAATTCGACCGAGGTGAAATCTCGCCGTTCGACGTCGACGCCGATCCAAACATGACGCTGTAGTCGTACGGGTGCGGTCCCCGGCGCTGCCCGGGCGCCAGCGGCCGCATATGAACTTTCCTGCTCTACAGTCCTGCTCACGACGGAGGCCACATTAAGTGGCCTCCTGTT
>CABSBA010000082.1 GCA_902475825.1 uncultured Collinsella sp.
TAGTGGTGAAGATCATCTTCACAAGATTTTTCTCGCCTTTCTGCCGACATGATCTCACTTCGCAACTGCTTAATAGTTTCGTTAGAAGCTCCGTCGTCGATTGCCTTATTTAATTCTGCCTGAAGGCCGCTTGTCCGGTCGTGGGCCTCATCGTATTTGGCTTGGGCTGCATCGACGTTCGCTTGTAGGTAAAGAAGAGGTCCCCTTGAGTCGTCGGCTTCCTTCAGCATCCTGTCGCGGAGCGATTGCAAATCGGTAATCACATGCTCGATAGTCTCTAATATCTCAGGACCTGCGGCGTCTTTTGCGGCCTCGAGGTTTTTGAGCGCTTCCTGCATGGCTGCATACGCTTTTTCCCTTGCGGTGGCCGCATCTTCCGTCTGCAAGGCAACTGCACCGGTGGGGGAGCTGGTTTCTGCCGCGATCGCCGTTACGGGGGCGATTCCCGCGACAAGTGCCGCGGAAAGGGCGATGCCCGCAGTTGCTCGTCTTGCTCTTCTTGCGAGAATGTCGTTCATCTCGGCACCTCATTTCAAGGGTCGGCGACTAACTTGGTAGCACTAATGCAAGCATATCAGGCGGTCGACCCGACACTGGCTGGGCGTGAGCGTGCCTCTTCGCTTCTTTGGAAACCGAACCCCATTAGAAATGACGAGTTGTTTACGCTTCTTTTGGGCTCACCGTACTATCATGGTTCGAATTGAGTGTGAATGATGATAGGGAGCGCCTATACATGATTGAGCTGCTCAGGCGTTTTGGTGGTAAGTTTCGCCGCTATATGGTGATTGGCCCTGCGTGCAAGCTGATCGAAGTGATCTTTGACCTGCTGACGCCGCTGGTGATTGCCCAGATGATCGATAAGGGCATCGGCGCACACGATGTCAACGCCGTCGTCCACTACGGTATGGTGCTTGGCGCCATGGCCGTGATCGGCATCTCGTTTACGCTCGTCTGCCAAAAGATGGCGGCGCTCACCTCGCAGGGTATGGGCACCGATATCCGTGGTGCGCTCTACGAGCACATCAACAAGCTGAGCTATGCCGAGCTCGACCGCTTTGGCACGCCGTCGCTCATCACGCGTATCACCAACGATGTCAACCAGGTGCAGCTTGCCGTGGCGCTGGGCGTGCGCATGCTCATCCGCTGGCCCTTCCTGGCGGTGGGCTCCATGGTCGCGGCCCTCGCCATCGACCTTAAGCTCGGCATGATCTTTTTGATTTGCACGCCCGCCATCGGCCTGGTGTTTTGGTTTGTCATGGCGCGCTGCATTCCCTACTACAAGCAGCTGCAGGCAAAGCTCGATCGTATCGCGCTTATCTGCCGCGAAGGTCTTTCGGGCGCCCGCGTGGTTCGCGCGTTCGTGCGCGAGGACCACGAGCGCGAGCGCTTTGCCCAAGCCGCCGATGACCAGGCCAATACTGCCATCGCGGTGGGCAAGCTTTCGTCGATTCTCAACCCCGTCACGTTTTTGGTGATGAACCTGGGCGTGTGCGCCATCCTGTGGGTGGGCGGCATCCAGGTCAACGTGGGCGAGCTCACGCAGGGTCAGGTCATGGCGTTTGTGAACTACATGACGCAGACCCTCACCTCCATCGTGTACGTCGCCAACCTGGTCGTGGTCTTTACCAAGGCGAGCGCGAGTGCTTCGCGTATCAACGAGGTGCTCAATTGCGTGCCGAGCATCACCGACGAGGATAACGAGCCGGTCGCACTGCCCGAGCCGGGCAATGTCGCTCCAGTTCCTGCGCTGAGCTTGAGCCATGCGAGCTTCTCCTTTGGCGCCGGCGCTGCCAACGCCGTCAACGATGTGACCCTGGAGCTCCCGCTGGGCAAGACGCTCGGCATTATCGGCGGTACGGGCAGCGGCAAGTCCACGCTCGTCTCGCTCATCCCGCGCCTGTACGATGCGAGCACCGGCAGCGTGAGCGTAATGGGCGCCGACGTGCGCACCTGGCCGCTCGACCAGCTGCGCCATGCGGTCGCGACCGTACCGCAGCGCGCGTCGCTGGTGAGCGGCACCATCCGCAGCAACCTGACCTGGCGCGACGAGTCGGCGACCGACGAGGGGCTCTGGGCGGCGCTCGACATGGCGCAGGCGAGCGAGTTCGTGCGCAACAAGTCCCAGGGCCTCGATGCCCCGGTCGAGGCGGGCGGCAAGAACTTTAGCGGTGGCCAGCGCCAGCGCCTGACCATCGCGCGCGCCCTGGTGGGCTCGCCACAAATCCTGATCATGGATGACTCTGCCTCGGCGCTCGACTTTAAGACCGACGCGGCGCTTCGCCATGCGATTCGCGAGCGCAGCGTGCGCGGTGCCGTCGAGGGTGGGCTGCCGCTCACGACGGTGATCGTGAGCCAACGTGTCTCGACCGTACGTGACGCCGACATGATCTGCGTGCTCGACCACGGCTCGGTCGCGGGCCTGGGTACGCACGATGAGCTATACGCGACCTGCCAGCTCTATCGCGAGATCTGCCAGTCGCAGCTTCGCCGCGAGGAGCTCGAGGGCCAGCAGGGGAGTGCGGCGCCCGCGCCCGCCCCGGTCGTCCCGACTGCCCCCACATCCGTCTGCGCAAAGGAGGGCTGCTAAATGAACCCGTATACTTCCTCCGGTTCGGTCGCCACGATGACGGCCAACGTGTCCGGCAACGATAGCCTCAACGACCCGGGCGACGGTCCGCGCCAGCCCGGCGACCCCGAGCGCTATCCCGTGGGCGCGGTGACCCGCCGCCTGATGGGCTACGTCCGTCCGCACCGTATTTCGTTTACGGTGTCGTTTGTGAGCTCCGCCATCTCGGTGATTCTGCAGCTCTACACGCCCATTCTCATCGGCGAGGGCATCGACCTCATCGTCGCGGCGGGTCGAGTGGACTTCGACGCGCTGCTGCCGCTTGTCACCAAACTCGCGCTCGTCGTGGTGGGAGCAGCGGCCTTCCAGTGGCTGCAGGGCTACTGCGTCAACCGCCTGTCCTACGAGACGGTGCGCGACATGCGCGTGGAGGCGAGCGACAAGCTCAGCCGCATGCCGCTCAGCTTTATCGACAGCCATGCTCACGGCGACCTCATGAGCCGCGTGGTCAACGACGTCGATCAGGTGGGCGACGGTCTGCTGCAGGGCTTTACCCAGCTTTTCACCGGCGTCATCACCATCGTGGGCACCCTTGCGTTTATGCTTTCCATTAACCTGACCATGACGCTCGTGGTGGTGCTCGTCACGCCGCTTTCCATCTTTGCCGCCGGCGCCATTGCCAAGCTCTCCAACAAGAGCTTTACGGCGCAGCAGCGCATTCAAGGCCAGCTCGGCGGCCATATCGAGGAGTATGTGGGTGAGCAAAAGCTCGTGGACGCCTTCGCCTACGGCCCGCACGCCCAGCAGCGCTTCGATGCCCTCAATGCCGAGCTCTACACTGCGGGCGAGTGCGCGCAGTTTATGGGTTCGCTCTCCAACCCCGGCACGCGCTTTATCAACAACATCATCTATGCCGTGGTTGCCGTGATCGGCTGCATGGGCGTGATCACGGGCGTGCCCGCGGCGCTTACGGTGGGCGGCGTGCAGATCTTCCTGTCCTATGCCAACCAGTACACCAAGCCGTTCAACGAAGTTACCAACGTCATCACGCAAATCCAGACGGCGTATGCCTCGGCGCGCCGCATGTTCGCGCTGCTCGACGCCCGCGAGCAAGAACCCGATGCACCAACTGCTGCGGAGCTTGCCGCCCCGCAGGGCGAGGTCGCCTTTGAGCATGTGAACTTTAGCTACGTGTCCGACCGCAAGCTGCTGCAGGACATCTGCATCGAGGCCAAGCCCGGCATGCGCTTTGCCCTGGTCGGCCCCACGGGCTGCGGCAAGACAACGCTCATCAACTTGCTGCTGCGGTTTTACGATATCGATGCCGGACGCATTGCGGTCGATGGCAAGGCTTCGCGAGACTACACGCGCGCAAGCCTGCGCTGCGCCTTTGGCATGGTGCTGCAGGATACGTGGCTGTTCGAGGGCACGGTGGCGGACAACATCGCTTACGGTTGCCCGGATGCCACGCGCGAGCAGGTTATCGAGGCCGCCAAGCGGGCACACGCGCACAAGTTTATCGTGCAGCTGCCAGGCGGCTACGATACGGTGATCGGCGAGGACGGCGGCACGTTTAGCCAAGGTCAAAAACAGCTGCTGTGCATCGCGCGCGTCATGCTCACCGACCCGGCGATTCTGCTGCTGGACGAGGCGACCTCGAGCATCGATACCCGCACCGAGCTGCAGGTTCAGGCGGCATTCGACGAGCTCATGGCAGGTCGCACAAGCTTTGTCGTGGCGCACCGCCTGAGCACCATCCGCAACGCCGACTGCATTCTGGTGATGCGCGACGGCGAGATTATCGAGCGCGGCACGCATGACGAGCTGCTAGCGGCAGGCGGCTTCTACGCCGAACTCTACCGCAGCCAGTTCGCCCAGTGAGCAAGTCCGCTGGGCAAATTAATCAATCGACAGACGGTGGTTTACATCTGTCACGTTAGTACTAAGATATTCATCTATTAATTTGCATTAGTGGCTTTAGTTTTGGGGGAAACGAGGCAACGTGACTATGACGTGCTCTTTGGTGGTTAACAGCAAGAGCGGTAATACCAGGATGGTTTCGGGCGCGATCAAGCGCGCTCTGCAGGCTGCGGGCGTTGAGTTTGTCCACGCTGCGGCGTTGAGCGACGATGCGGACGCAGATCAGGTTGCGCTCGAGGCGCAGGGCGCCTGCGCGGCCGACACGGTGCTCGTCGGTTTTTGGTGCGACAAGGGCGCGTGCACGCCTTCGGTCGCGGCGTTGCTCTCCGCCTTGCACGGCAAGCGCGTCTTCCTGTTTGGCACCTGCGGTTTTGGCGCCGACCAGAGCTATTACCAGCAGATTATCGACCGCGTAACTTCCAATTTGGCTGGGGATGCCGAGCTTGCGGGCTGGGCGATGTGCCAGGGCAAGATGGGCCCCGCGGTCAAGCAGCGCTACGAGGCCATGCTCGAGCAAGATCCCGACAACGCCCGATTTAAGATGCTGCTCGACAACTGGGCTGCCGCGAGGGATCATCCCACCAAGGAGGATCTGGACAACATGGCTGCAGCCGCCAAAAAGGCCGTGTTGGGCGAGTAGGCCGCCGTTCGCGGTGTCGCGCATTCAATCGTACAAACGTGAAAGCCTCGAGATTCTCGAGGCTTTTTTCTTGACAGGCCGCCGCTCCGTGGCAATATGAACAATGTTCATATTGGAGGTGAGGGCATGAATAACACAGCGACGTCTAAGGAGGAAATCCTGAAGACGAGCCGTAAGCTCATCCAAGAAAACGGCTGGACCGGCGTCAACATCCGTTCGGTCGCCGCGGCGTGCGGCGTGTCGGTCGGATGCATCTACAACTACTTTGATTCTAAAACAGCGCTCGTGGGTGCGACCGTGGCAAGCGTGTGGGGCAACATTTTCCATCACCCCGATGACGAAACCGTTCTGGATGACACGCTCGCGTGCATTCGCTGGATGTATCGCCAGATGGAGTGCGGCTGCCAAACGTATCCGGGCTTCTTTACGCACCATTCGCTGAGTTTTATGCAGCAGGACACCGCGGATGGCAAGCGCCGCATGCATCATGCCTGGCAGCATATTCTCGACCAGCTTTGCGTGGTGCTCAAGCGTGATCCTCGGGTGCGCCCGGATGCCTTTACCGATCAGTTTTCTGCCGAGCAATTTGCCGAGGTCTTGTTCTCGCTCATGCTCTCTGCCGTGATTCGGCAAGACTTTGATCCGAGCGCCGTGCTCGAGATCACGCGCCGAACCCTCTACTAACGGTCCCCGCGCAAGGTGGGGATTTTTACGGTTAGAAAATGAACGGCGTTCATATTAAGGAGACGATGTCCGGCACCAGGAAGCCAAACCGTACTTTGCAACCATTCTTTTAAGGAGACATATATATGCGTGCTATCTTCGAAACGCTTTTTGACATCGTGTATTTGGTGACGGTCATCACCATCGGTATCCGTATGATTCGCGGCAGCAAAGGCAATCGCCAGTTCCAGCTGTTTGGCTGGATGGCGGTCGTATTGGGTGCCGGCGATTCATTTCACCTGGTCCCTCGCGCGCTGGCACTCTGCACGACGGGCTTTGACGCTTATGCCGTGCAGCTGGGCCTGGGCAAGTGGATTACCTCGATTACCATGACCATCTTTTACGTGCTGCTGTACTACGTGTGGCGTGAGCGCTATCAGGTAAAGAACCACGTCGCGACGACCGCGGCGATCTTTGCGCTGGCCGCCATGCGCGTCGCGCTGTGCATGCTGCCGCAGAACCAGTGGCTCACCAACCAGACCCCGCTTACGTGGGGCATCCTGCGCAACATCCCGTTTGCCATCATGGGGCTGATGGTCATCGTGCTGTTCTACCGCAGCGCGAAGGAAGATGGCGACGAGGCCTTCCGCTGGATGTGGCTCACCATCGTACTGAGCTTCGGTTTCTATATTCCCGTGGTCCTGTGGGCCGAGGTCATCCCTGCCATCGGCATGCTCATGATCCCCAAGACCTGTGCGTACGTCTGGACCGTGTTGATTGGCTACAACGCCATGAAGAAGGAATGCTAGGCGGTCGGTGTGCTCGCGACGCCTGCCCGGCGGAGGCATATAAGGTTCCCTGCTCAGACAGTCCTGCGCAAGACGAAGGCCACATTAAGTGGCCTTCTTTGCGTGCGGAACTCGCGATGAACCTTATATGCCTCCGCCGGGCAGGCGCCACTGTGCAGGGCCTGGGCCTAGCAGGTGGGGGAGCTGAAAATCTATCCCCTAATGTGTCCGGAGCGGGACGGGCTTTCCGGATGGGCGGGGTTGCGGAAGCTGCGTCCCGGAATTTGCCTTTGGAGTGGGATGCAGTTTCCGGTTGAGGGGCTCTGTGGAAACTGCATCCCAGTATTCAGTCAACTCACCATTACCGTAACACTCGGAACAGAGTTCAACGCTACGGAATTG
>CABSBA010000083.1 GCA_902475825.1 uncultured Collinsella sp.
GAGCCCCTGCTCGCAAAGGTCGAGAAGCCGAGTCGCTATATCGACCATGAGTGGGGCACGCTCTCCAAGGCCGATGCCGATTACCGCTGCTGCATGATCTACCCTGACGTGTATGAGGTCGGTCTGCCCAACCAGGGCATCGCCATTCTCTATAACATCCTCAATCAGGCCGAGGGCATTTCCTGCGAGCGCGGCTATGTGCCGTGGCCCGATATGGGCGATGCCATGCGCGAGGCGGGGATTCCGCTGCTGTCGCTCGAGGGCGCGGCGCCTGTGGCCTCGTTCGATATCGTCGGCATGCATGTGCCGCACGAGATGGCCGTCACCAACTTCCTCGAGGCGCTCGACCTCGCCGGCATTCCGCTGCTCGCGGCCGACCGTACCGAGGACGATCCCATCATCGTCGCCGGTGGTCCCTCGGTCTATAACCCCGAGCCGTATGCGGCCTTCTTCGATGCCATCCTCATTGGCGAGGGTGAGGAGTCGTTGCTCGAGATCTGTCAGCTGCATCGCCGCTTGCGCGACGAAGGCGTCTCGCGCGCTCAGATTGTCGAGCAGCTCGCGACGGTCGCCGGTACCTATGTGCCGTCTCTGTATGAGGTGCGCTATGACGAGCCCTGCTCGCCGCATGGCTACACCGTGCCGCGCGAAGGCAAGGACGTCCCGCAGGTAGTCTATAAGCGCGTCGTTGAGGACTTTGGAGCTACTAATCCGCTGTCGCAGTCGTGCGTGCCCTACGCGCAGCTCGTTCACGACCGCCTGTCGATTGAGATTCTGCGCGGTTGTGCCCGCGGCTGCCGTTTTTGCCAGGCCGGTATGACCTATCGTCCGGTGCGCGAGCGCTCGGCCGACCAGATTGTTTCCTCGGTGATCCAGGGCCTGCAGAAGACTGGCTATGACGAGGTGTCGCTCACCTCGCTTTCGACCACCGACCACTCCTGCATCCGCGATGTGCTCGGCAGGCTCAACCGCCGCCTGGAGGATACGGGTATTCGCGTATCCATTCCCTCGCAGCGCCTGGATTCGTTTGGCGTGGATATGGCCGAGTCGGTCGCCGGCGAAAAGAAGGGCGGCCTGACGTTTGCCCCCGAGGCCGGCAGCCAGCGCATGCGCGACATCATCAACAAGAATGTGACCGAGGAGGACTTGGACCGTGCGGCCAAGGCTGCCTTCGAGGCCGGTTGGAACCGCATGAAGCTCTACTTTATGATGGGGCTTCCCGGCGAGCGCGACGAGGATATCGTGGCCATCGCCAACCTGGCCGACCACGTGCTCGAGCTCGGCCGCTCCGTGGTTCCCAAGGCGCGCCGGGGCTCCATCTCGGTGTCCATCTCGGTGTCGGTGTTTATCCCCAAGGCCGCCACGCCGTTCCAATGGTGCCCGCAGCTCGATTACGACGACGTCAAGCGTCGCCAAAAGCTGCTCATCACGAGCGTGCGCAACCGCGCCGTACGCGTGCACTACCACGATGCCGAGACCTCGCTCGTCGAGGCCGCGCTGTCTCGCGCCGGCCGTGACATGACGCCGGTCATTATCGACGCCTGGCGTGCCGGTTCGCGTTTTGACGCCTGGGTGGAGCATTTTTCGCTCGACAACTGGAAGTCGGCTGCGGCCAAAAACGGCATCGATCTCAACGAGCTCGTGCACCTGCCCTACGAACTGGACTGGCGCCTGCCCTGGGAGCACGTGAGCCCCGGCTGCTCGCGCGGCTTCCTCGAGCGCGAATACCGCCGCTCGTTGGAGGGCGTCACGACGCCCGACTGTACCCGTACCTCGTGCACCGGCTGCGGAATCTGCCCCACGCTTCATGCCAAGAACGTATTGGTGGGTGATCGCGCATGAGTGAGCGCCTGACCGACAACCCCACGCTCTTTAGGCTTCGCGTTCGCCATGGCAAGCGCGACCGCCTTAAGTACCTGGGCCATCTCGAAGTGATTCATACTATTGAGCGCATCGTGCGTCGCGCGGGGCTGCCCTATGCCGTGACGCAGGGCTTCTCTCCGCATATGCGTGTGGGCTTTTCGTCGGCGCTGCCGGTGGGAACGTCGTCGACCTGCGAGTGGTATGACCTGTTTATGACCGAGTTCGTTGCTCTCGACGAGGCCTTTGAGCGCCTGGCCGCAGCGTCTCCGGCCGATCTGGCGCCCATCGAGGCCGCCTACATCGACGTGCGCACGCCGGCGCTCACGGCCCAGCTCACGCGCCTGTCGTACCGCATCGACCTGCACCTGGACCCCGAGGCACCCGTGAGCGCCGATGAGGTGCGCGCTGCGATCGACACGTTGCGTGCAGGCCATGGCATCGACTACGCACGCGGTAAGAAGGGCAAGCGCCTAGACCTTGACCACACACTGGTGGGCTATGAGCTCACGGCAGGGGAGCGCCCGGACCATCTGGTGCTCACGCTCGACACCCATGCCGACAACGAGGGGTCCATGCGTCCGGAAATTTTGCTTTCTGCCGCTGATGTTTTGTTGCAGGGCTTGACCCCGGGCGTCGATGCACCTATCGTTTCCACCGGTATGCAAGACCTCGTGACCATCTGCTCCTACGATGTCGAGCGTCAGAATCAAGCATGCGAGGACGACGAGGGCCGACTCGTCAGCCCCATACCTGTGCGAACTTGTGGATTTGCTCCACATACTCGTTGACGGGGGTATTATCGCCTGCTACTATATTCGGCTGTTGCACTAACTGATGCATGAAGGGCAAGTAAACATGTACGCAATCGTTAACACGGGCGGCAAGCAGTACAAGGTCGCCACCGACGATGTCATCACCGTCGAGAAGATCGAGGGCAATGAGGGCGATAAGATCACCCTGCCGGTTATCTTCCTCAACGATGGTAAGAAGATCGTCACCGATCCCGACAAGCTGGCCAAGGCCAAGGTTACCGCTCAGATCGTTGAGCAGTTCAAGGGCGAGAAGCAGCTGGTCTTCAAGTTCCACAAGCGTAAGCGCTATCGTCGTCTGAAGGGTCACCGTCAGCAGCTCACCAAGCTGAAGATCGTGAAGGTTCAGGCTACCTCCCGCGCCAAGAAGGCTGTCAAGGCAGAGGCTGAGGCTGTTGCCGAGGCTCCCGTCGCCGAGTAGATTACACTCGTAACGAAAGAGTAGGTATACACAATGGCACACAAAAAAGGACTCGGTTCCTCCCGTAATGGCCGTGACTCCCGCGGTCAGCGCCTTGGCACGAAGCGCTATGCCGGCCAGACGGTAACCACGGGCACGATTCTCGTCCGTCAGCACGGCACGCACATCCACCCGGGTGAGAACGTTGGCCGTGGTAAGGACGACACGCTGTTCGCGCTGGTCGACGGTACCGTTGAGTTCCACAAGGGTATCAAGCACAGGGTCAGCGTACGCCCGCTCGCGAACGCGTAATTCACCCTTCATAGAGCACATATGTGGGAGGCACTTGAGTTTTAGGATTCAAGGGTCTCCCTCTTTTTTGTAGGAGGCGATTCTGTTGTCACAGTTCACCGATATCAGCCGCATTAACGTTTGCGGCGGCGACGGCGGAGCCGGATGCATGTCGTTTAGGCGCGAGGCATTTGTTCCCAAGGGCGGTCCCGATGGCGGCGACGGCGGTCGTGGCGGCAACGTCGTCATCCAGGCCGATGCACAGCTCTCCTCGTTGATCGATTACCGCTTTAAGCATCACTTTCGTGCTGAGCGCGGAACGCATGGCCAGGGTGCCCGCCGCAACGGCAAAAGCGGTGAGGACCTGATTTTGAAAGTCCCCATGGGCACCGTAGTCCGCGAGCTCGATCCCGAGACGCAGACCCCGATGTTCGAGATTGCCGACCTGGTGCACGACGGCGAGCGCGTTGTCGTGGCGCCCGGTGGTGCTGGCGGTCTGGGCAACACTCACTTTGTGACGTCGGTGCGTCGCGCGCCCGCGTTTGCCCAGCTCGGCGAGCCGGCTGAGGAGCACTGGATCGAGCTCGAGATGAAGCTCATGGCTGATGCCGCGCTTGTGGGCTTTCCCTCGGTCGGCAAGTCCTCGCTCATCGCGCGTATGAGCGCTGCCCGTCCCAAGATTGCCGACTACCCGTTTACCACGCTCGTGCCCAATCTGGGCATGGTGCGTGCCGGCGAATATTCTTACGTCGTTGCTGACGTTCCCGGTCTCATCGAGGGCGCGAGCGAGGGCAAGGGCCTGGGCCATCAGTTCCTGCGCCACATTGAGCGCACGGCCTTGATCATGCATGTCGTTGACATGACGGGCGGATTTGAGGATCGCGATCCGGTTGAGGACTATCGCATCATCAACCGTGAGCTTGAGCAGTATGGTGCCGAGCTTTCGGAGCGTCCGCAGATCGTCGTCGCCAACAAATGCGATGCGCCGGGCACGGCCGACAAGATTGCCGACCTTAAGCGTGCGGCGCTCGACGATGGCCATATGTTCTTTGCCGTGTCCGCTGTGACGGGTGCCGGTCTCAACACGCTGATGCTTGCCGTGGGCGAGCAAGTGGCTAAGCTTCGCGCTGAGCTGGCGGTCTCTGATGAGCCGGTCGATCTGCGCGATGAGGAGTGGGAGCGCCGCCGTCTGCAGCGCGAGAAGCGATTCCGCATTGTCCAAGAGGAGCCCGGTGCCTTCCGTGTGGTTGGTCGCGCGATTGAGCGCTTGGTTATTCAGACCGACTGGGAAAACGAGGAAGCCGTCATCTACCTGCAGCATAAGTTTTCCCGCATGGGTGTCGACGATGCGCTCCAAAAGGCCGGCTGCCGTGCTGGCGACGAGGTTCGCATTTGCCAGCGCGCCTTTGACTTTGAGGGCGCCGAGGACTTCTCGGAGTTCGAGGACGAGCTTGAGGACGGTAGCGAGGACGTCGCCGTCGAGGTCGTTGATGTCGAGGATGTCGCGGACGATAGCTTGGAGGCTGTCGACGCGGTGGATGCCATTGACGGTACTGATGACGCTGTTGCTGCGGAAGACGTCGAGACCCCGGAGGGCGAGTAGGCCATGTCGCTGCGCGGTGGAATCGGTCTGCCCGAGCTTCCCATAGAGGACGGGCAGGAGTTTAGGCTCGGCATTATGGGTGGTACCTTTGACCCCATCCATTACGGTCACCTGGTGACCGCCGAGCAGGCACGTGAGTCCCTCGACTTGGACGCCGTGCTCTTTATGCCGGCGGGCTCGCCTGCCTTTAAACTCGACAAACCGGTGACGCCGGCCGAGGACCGTTATGCCATGACGGTCCTCGCGACCGCCGCGAACCCGGCCTTTTTGGCAAGCCGCTTCGAGATCGATCGTGCCGGTATCACCTACACAGCCGATACGCTGCGCGCCCTTCGCGAGTTTTACCCGCCACAGGTGAAGCTTTACTTTATTACGGGTGCCGATGCGATTATCGATATTGTGACCTGGCACAATGCTGATGAGATTGCCGAGCTGGCAACCTTTATTGCTGCGACGCGTCCCGGCTTTGACATCGATACGGCGCGAGCGCGGATTAAGGAATCGGGACTGCCATTCGACGTTCGCTATATTCAGATTCCGGCGCTGGCGATTAGCTCGACCAACATTCGCAAGCGGGTTGCCCGCGGCATGAGCGTGCGCTATCTTACGAGCGAGTCCGTGCTCGGCTATATCCGTAAACGCGGCCTGTATGCCGATCTTGGGCAAGACGATTTTGATTGATGGGGGAGAACGTTGTCGGTAGAAGATCAGTTTGAGGGCGACGAGCGCGCGCTCTTGACGCGCATCCACGAGTTGCTCGATGTGCGCATGAAGGATAAGCGTAAGCGCTACGTGCATTCGCTCGGGGTTGCCGAGACTGCGTTGCGCCTAGCCGAGGTGTACGGTGTCGACCGCTTTGATGCCGCTGCCGCCGGCCTGATCCATGACTGGGACAAGGTGCTCTCCGACGACGAGCTGGTCACGCGCGCTCTGCATTATGGCATTAAGATTGCCGGCTCTCCTTCTGCCGCGACGCCGCTTTTGCATGGCCCGGTTGCCGCCTATGAGCTTCCGCAGCTTTTTCCCGAGCTATCGCCGGCGGTCTTTCAGGCTGTCGACCGTCACACCGTGGGCGCTTGCGACATGACGCCGCTCGATATGGTGGTCTTTGTGGCCGATGCCATCGAACCCAACCGCCACGGCGATTATGCCCATGCGCTGCGCAAGATGGTGGGGAAGTCCTCGCTCGACGAGTTGTTCTTCTCCTGTTTTGCGCAGGGTCTGGTCTATGTGATCCAGACCGGGCGTTATCTTTATCCCACGGCTATTACGATTTACAACCATTACGCCCAGCTGCGCTAGCTCGGGTGCGTCTAGAAAGAGGTATTCCATGGCCGACGAGACCATGACCGACGAGCAGATTCTTGAAGGTGTGGAGCACAAGAGCTTCGTTGCCACGTCCGATCGCACTGCCGCCTCGCTTTCCGCGAGCGGTGTCGCCGCCGAGGATGTCGCCCGCGCCGCCGCGCAGGCCGCCTACGACAAGAAGGGCGAGGACGTGCAAGTGCTCGACCTGACCGAGCTTTCCGACGTGTGCGACTACTTTGTCCTCGCTACCGGCACCAACAACCGTCAGGTTGATTCCATCGTCGACGAGATTGAGGAGAAGGTCGCCGAGGCTTGCGGCGAGCACCCGTTTTCCATCGAGGGCCGCGAGCAGAAGACCTGGATGCTCATGGACTACGGTTCGGTTGTCGTCCACGTCTTCACTCCTGAGGCGCGCGAGTTCTACCGTCTCGAAAAGCTCTGGGGCGACGCCCCCCAGCTTCCCCTCGACCTCCTCTAGTAGCTCATTTGAGACGGGGGTTTTAGCTAACCTTTACCGTTCGCCGTATGCGACCATCCCCAACCAGCTCGGCATCGACGATTTCGACTTCGACGACGCCGTCGCTGGATTGGGCTCCGCGGTCGTCGATTTCGCAGAACAGGGCGGTCTGGATACCGCCCTGATGGTCGAAGTCGCTCATGCCGACGCCCGCCAGGCGCACATGTA
>CABSBA010000084.1 GCA_902475825.1 uncultured Collinsella sp.
GCCCTTCGAAGTACAGACCTCCATGCTTGTCTCGCTCCCCCGCGACGAGGGCGGCCAGGGCATCGAGATCGCCAACAACGCGCGCATCCCGCTCAGTGAAGCCGCACGTTCGCTGTATGACAAAACCTGCTGCTACGCCGATATCCTCATCGAAAGCGCCACCGACAGCATGGGCGTCATCCTTGAATGCCAAGGCCGCTCCGCCCACGACAGCGAAGCCGCGAGCCTCTCCGATGCCGAGCGCGCCACCGCACTCACAAGCATGGGCTACGATGTCATCCAAATTACCTATGACCAGATCAAGGAGAAGAAGAGCTTCAACCACATAGCCGAGCTCATCCATAAAAAGGCTGGGCTTCCCTACACCCCAAAGACTAAACAGGAGTGCACTGCCGAAGATGCCCTGCGGCAAGAGCTACTTGTCGATTGGGTTGAGCTATTCACTGCCGGGCCGGCCAGCTAGCAGCTAGCAATCAGGGGCAGCGCAGACACATCGGGCGATTCGACACGGGCGGTAAAACCCGCCTCGGTTAGCTCGACGACCTCGGTAAACGTTGCATCGAAAAACTCCTCGGTTAGCAAGCGATACGGCGGATGATCGGGCTCGCCGGGGTTTTCGCGTACAATCTCGTGCATAACGCCGATGGTCTTGAGCACATACTCCTTATGGATGGGATACTGACCAAAACGCGTCGCCGCAGTATAGAGGCGATCGGTCGCGCGCGGAATCGAAACAATGCCGAGCGTCTTGCCAAACCAGTCAAAGTCGCCTTGCTTTTTAATGCGGAATTCCTCGCACGGCTTGCCGCCGTGCGCCTCCAGGTACTGGTTCACGCGGGTGTTCCACACGGTATCGGCCACAAGGTGAGACCAAACGCCCAGCGTCAGATCGAGCAGCGACTGCGCCACATCTTCGGACGCAAGCGAAAACTCACAGGCGCCGGGGCCGGCAACCGGCTCGGCGTCCTTGTAACGTTGGGGATAATGCACCCGATTGAGTCGCTCGCGTTCCTCGACAATCGAGGTGGCCTCAGCAGGTTCACCCGCGGGTGCGCCTTTAAGCAGCGGCGCCACATAGGTATCCCAGAACTCATGCTCACGAGGCTTAGGGATGGGCTCAGGCTTGGCAAAGTGCGTAATGCGGTACGGGATGGGATCGGCAATGCCAGGGACCATATAGCCCACGAAGATATCCGGAACCACGCAGCCAAACAAAAAGGCATTGCGGTCGCGCACGCTATTGGCAAGCGCACCGGTGCGCTCCAGCAAACGCTCCGTCTGAGCGATATGAATGTTCCAGCTTGGCATAGCCACCCCCATAAAAACCTGGATAACTATACCATCACGGCAAAGCCGCGCGGGCGGCTACGCACGCTCTACGCAGCAACTATTCCGCAGCGCCGCTCTCGGTTCCATACGACGACACCGGCGCCTCGACCACATGGTGATATCGATCGATATAGATGGCGCGGGCACCCAGGCGCCGCACCAAATCCTGATGATGTGTACTCATCAAGACCGTCTTGCCGGCAGCAACATAGGCCAGTAGAAAGTTGACCACGATGTCGCACGAGTCCTCGTCAAGTCCGTTGGTAGGCTCGTCGAGCACCAGGATATCCGGGTTCATCGACACGACGGCAGCCAGCGCAACGCGCTTCTTTTGCCCGCCCGAGAGCTGATAGGGAGAGACGTCGGCAAGATCGGCAACCTGGAACAGCTCCATGGCATCGCGGACGCGGCGCTCGAGCTCGTCTGCCGGCAGCCCCATTTGAGCCGGGCCAAACGCGACTTCCTCGCCGACCGTGGCGCAAAAGAGCTGCGCATCGGCGTTTTGGAACACAAAGCCCACGCGCTGATGGAACCGCTGGACCGTCGCGGAATCCTTGAGATATGCCGCATCGACCGCATGCCCGTCGAACAGGTACGCACCCGCGTCCGCAAGCTCAAGGCCGTTGATAAGACGCATAATCGTCGTCTTGCCGCAGCCGTTAGGACCAAGCAGAGCAACGAGCTCCCCACGGTTCACCTGCAATGAAACGCCGTCGACCACCGTATGACCCGCATAGGAAAACACCACGTCGCGAAACTCGATGAGCGGCGTGGCCTCGGCACCGGCAGCACCGCTCGCACCCATCGCGTTATTCGTATCGTTTGCCAAAACGTCGCCCTTCCCCACTCACATCGACGGTTCGACCGTCCGCGCTACAGCACCGCGCACAACACGGCGAGCAACGCCACAACGGCCGCGTAAACCGCATCGCGCCAGCCAAAGCCGCTCCGTGCAGGCGCCGGATACACGCCGGCGAAGCCGCGACACAGCATGGCCTCGTCCATCGCGCGGCTGCATTCCATCGCCTTGATAAACGTCATGCCCATGATACCCGCCAGCGAATCGGTGCGCGAAAAACCCGCAGGCGCGGAACCGACGCTGCGCAGCATGACCGATTCGCACAGATCGTGCGCCGTGCGTCCCAGCACCTCAATATGCTTGAGCGCCATATCAAACGTAAAGATAACCTCGTCGGGCAGGTGCAGCATTTTGAGCGCCGCCGACATGCGGCTCCAGGTGAGCGTCCACGAAACACCCAGCACCAGCGACACATTAATAAACGTCTTGAGCGCGATCTTGAGCATGGCGCCCATGGCAGACGCGCTCAGCAACAGGGCAGGCAGCGCCAGAACCACCGCAAGCCCCGTGGCGCCGAGCGCCGGTACAAAAGTCGCGCGCAACCCGCGCGCGGGGCGCACCGCGACCAGCACCAGCGCGATAGCCGCCATCAGCATCAGGTACAGCGGGCTCTGCGTCAGACACACGCACAGGACGCAGACGAACATCCCCACCAGGCGCACCGGAGCCGAAACGCAAGAAAGGGCGCGGTCGACCATCGACCCGCCCTCGTGCGCGCCTCCACCCAGGCGAACCCGCTCAAGCAGGCTCGCCAGGTGCAGGACGTTCTTTTGCATCACACGATGCCGAGCCCCCGCGGGCTCGTATCGCTCCTCGATCGCAAGCCAGCTAGGCAGCTCGACCATCTGCATGCGCTCAGTTTTCCTTAACCGTCAGCGAGATCAGACGGAATGCGATGGTGAGCACCGCCACGCCAATCACACCGGAAAGGATATACATGGCAGCCTGGCCGGCAAAGCCAAGGCTTTGCTCCTCGGAATAGGCCTGCAGATAATCGCCCGTGGGCAGGGCATCCGCAAAGGTCGGGGTATCGAGGCCGACCGAAGCCTGCAGGCTGTCGTCGCCAGCCTCCTGAACGGCGGTCGCGGCGCCCTCGGCGTCCCACTCACCCCAGGCGTCACCCGTGGCCAGCAGGCCCAGCGGCGTGGCTACGACAAGCACGGCAACCAGGATGAGCGTGGGGACCAGCGAGGTCTTCTTGGCAGCAGCGCCCTCGGCGGCAAGCTGACCATCGGCGGCCTCGGGGCCGACGATAATGCTCGGCGCCGTCTTCTTAATGAAACCGTAAATGGCGGCCGTCGCCACGCCCTCGACCACGCCGGCAACCAGCATATGCGGGATCAACATGGCCGGAATAGCCACGGACAGCGGGAAGGGGCAGTACAGCGGGGCGCCCGAAGCGTTGGTGAAGAGCATCGGCTGAATACCGAACTCGATTGCCGCGCACAGGGCCGCCAGGCACAGGCCGACCCAGCCGCTTACGATGGCCGAAACCGAAGCGCCCCAGCTCTTATCGTGCAGACGGCTGTTGAGCGCACGAAACACGATAGCAGCGACAAACGGCAGCACAAAGGCCATGTTAAAGCAGTTGGCGCCAAAGGACAGAACACCGCCGTCGCCAAACAGCAGCGCCTGCAGCGCCAGCGCGACCGAAACCGCGATGGCAGCGGCCTCGGGACCAAGCAGCAGTGCGATGAGCGCGCCACCAACGGCGTGACCAGTGGTACCGCCGGGCAGCGGCACGTTGAACATCATGAGCAAGAAGGAGAATGCGGCGCAGATACCCAGGAACGCCATATGCTCGCGATCGAGCGTGGCGCGCACCTTTTTGATGCAGTGAACCCATACGGGCACCATCGCCACCGCCATGACGGCATCGGTCTGCGGGGACAGGTAGTTGTCTGGAATGTGCATATACGCCTCCCGGTTATCGGCGCACGGAATTGCAACGTCGCCTAAATCACCTTGTCAGTGTTACGCATTGTCAGATTCGTAACACGCCGCGGGCTATCATAGCAAAACGGCGCGCTGCCGACAAAGCAGCACGCCGTTATGTAATGCGCGTGTCATATATGCAGGCTCAGCAGCGCCTTATACCGAGCATAGCGGTCACGTAGGACTCGCCAGCAGCCACCGCTGACCTATACCCAGCGCAAATCCTAGCCGCGGACCTCGCCGTTTACGCCCTTGCACACCTTGGTGACGATCTTCTGGTGTGCCTTCTCGACCTCTTCGCTGGTGAGCGTGTGGTCGTCGGAACGATACGTAAGCGCAAAGGCCATGGACTTTTTGCCCACGCCCACGCGGACCGGATCGCGGTAGACGTCGAACAGGCGCACGCCCTCGAGTAGCTTGCCGCCGGCGCTGGTAATGCGGCGCTCAAGGTCCTCGCAGGTCACGGAGTTGTCGACCACGATAGCCAGGTCGTGCTCAACAGCCGGGTACTGCGAGAACTCGCGGTAGTTCTCCTGATTGCGGGCGCCCTTGATCAGCTTGTCCAAATCGAGCTCAAAGGCAACGACGACCTCATCGATGCCCATCGCCTCGCGCGCCTCGGGGTGAATCTCGCCGACCCAGCCCAGCACGGTGCCGCCGGACAGAACCTCGGCCGCACGACCCGGCTGCAAGAAAGCGTAGCCCTCGCCCTCGACGGGACGGAAGCGAACCTTCTCGATGCGCAGCTGGGCGAGCAGCTCCTCGACAATGCCCTTGCCAAAGAAGAAGCGCAGCTTGCGGTACTTCATGTTCCAAGACTGCTCACTCCACTGGCCCGAGAGCACGCCCGCCACGGACTTGGTCTCCTTGGGCAGGCTGGCGTTCTCGCGACCGTGGAACAGGCTGCCGACCTCGTACAGATGCACGTTGGGCGTGCCGTGGGCCTCGTTATAGGCCACGGATTGCAGCAGGCCCGGCAGCAGCGAGCGGCGCATCTCGGTCTGCTCGGCCACCAGCGGGTTCATGAGCACCACAGGGCAACCGCGGCCCTCTGTGGACATACCGATCTTCTCCAGGTCGCCCGGGGCGGCAAAGCCAAAAGTCGTGGTCTCGTTGAGGCCACAGGCGCGCAGAATCTCGCCGACCTTGCGGGTGAGCTTCTGCTCGCGGGTCAGGCCGCCGATGTGGTTCTTGGCAGCCGGGATGGTCGCCGTCACGCGGCCCATGCCCCACAGGCGCAGGACCTCCTCGATCAGATCGATCTCGCGCGGCAGGTCGGGGCGGAAGCTCGGCGGGGTGACCATAAAGTCCTCACCGTCGCGCTCGACGGTGCAGCCCAGGCGAGTGAGCGAACGCTCGATAAACTCGGGCTCGATGTCGGCACCGCAAATGGCGTGCACGCGGGCCAGGCGCAGCTTGATGCTGTCGATGGTCTTGGGCGCGGGGAACACGTCGACGTAGCCGGGAGCGACCTCGCCGCCGGCGATCTCCTCGATGAGCGCGCAGGTAACGTTGGCGACATCCACGCAGCCGGTCTCGTCGACCTGGCGCTCAAAGCGGATGGAGGCGTCGGAGATCAGCGACAGGTCGCGGCTGGTGTGCGAGGTGCGACCGGCGTTGAAGCAGGCGCTCTCGACCATCACGTCGACGGTATCGTCCTCGATCTCGGAATCCATGCCGCCCATAACGCCGGCCAGCGCCACGGGACGCTCGCCGTCGGTGATGAGGCCCATGCCGGCGTCGAGCGTGCGCTCCTCGCCGTCGAGGGTCGTAAACTTCTCATCCTGTTGGGCGGCGCGAACCACCACGCGACGATGGCCATCGCGCTCGGCAAAGGTGTCCAGGTCAAAGGCGTGCAGCGGCTGACCGGTGAGCATCATCACATAGTTGGTGATGTCGACGATGTTGTTGTGCGGGCGCACACCCAGGGCGTTGAGGCGCTTGACCATCCAGTCGGGCGAGGGACCGACCTTCACGTTGCGCACGATGCGGGCGACGTAGCGGTCGCACAGGCCCTCGTCGGCAATCTCGACCGAAAGCTCGTCGTCGGTCGCGCGGCCAGTCTCCGCCTTGATGGCGGGCAGCTCCACGTGGAAATCGCGATCGAAAATGGCGCCGGTCTCGCGGGCCATGCCGATCATGGACAGGCAATCGGGGCGGTTGGGCGTGATCTCGCAGTCGAGCACGGTGTCGCTCGAGCCCACGTACTCGGCAAACGGCATGCCGCAGGGCGTATCCTCGGGCAGGATCATGATGCCGGAGTGGTCGCCGCCCAGGCCGAGCTCGCGCGCAGAGCAGTTCATGCCCATGGACACGACGCCGCGAAGCTTGCTCTTCTTGATCTTGACGTCGCCGGGAAGCACAGCGCCGATCATTGCCGTGACGATGTGGTCGCCGGCCTCAAAGTTCTGCGCGCCACAGACGATCTGCAGCGGGGCGGGGTTGCCGTCGGCGTCGAGATTCTTGTCGCCCACATCGACCGAGCACACATACATGTGGTCGCTATCGGGATGCGGGGTCTTGGTGAGCACCTTGGCGGTCACCACGTGGTCGAAGGACTCGCCCACGGTGTCGATCGCCTCGACCTCGGTGCCGGTACGGATATATTCGTCCGAAAGGGTCTTGGGATCCTCCGGAATATCGATCATGGTCTTGAGCCAGTCGTAAGAAACACGCATCTAGCTCTCCTTTCATACTGAAAGCCTGCGAAGAGATGCAGGTGGAAACTTCAACTTTGTGAACATTCCTTACAAAGCGAGGGTTGTCCAAGTGCGGCAGATCGGCCCGAAAGAGGAGCGCCGCGTACTTTGGTACGCAAGCGACGAAT
>CABSBA010000085.1 GCA_902475825.1 uncultured Collinsella sp.
GCGATGCATATGACAGGTGAACAGAACCGCAATCCGCTCCATCATCGTCGAGAAGATCAAACGAATTCGGATCGCTTGTTGCAGCCAAACGACCACTCATACAAGAGCCATCGGCATTACAGATTTGCCATTCCATATCTTCGCCCGCAAGAATCGCCATAGACGGCCTGATTGCATCACCGCTGGCATACATCCCGTCTATGCCAAACCCATTTTCAGCGCCATCAATAAACGACTGCTCGCACCTATACGTCGCAAACGATGCACATAGCACCATTGCAAGACCAACTGCAAGAACAACAATTACAATCTTTACGTAGCTCTTGGCCATCATGCCATCCCTCTTTTCGCTTGCCTAAGGAAATGCGGAAGAAGCTGTTCGTCGCGGTTTGTTTGCGCACCTTTCTGCCCCGGTTCGGTTACTTTGACTACTTGCGAGCCTCCATATACCGTTATTACCCATGTACGTGATATGGATTTCGAACATATCGAACTTAGTCAATGATTGCGGGGGCTTTCACCCACAATGTGAAATGACGCATCGGATTGTCTCTCAAGCATATCGAGCTTGTGACAGGCTCTCTGCGGAGCACCGTATATAAAATTGATAAAAGGTAGAAATTAAGGCATATCCCAAAAATCTACTAAAAAAGGAGCCCGCAGGTGCGAGCTCCTCTTAAGGGCACGAGATTGTAGCTCTGGCGCTAGTCCAGGTCGTCGGCGGCAAAGTTGTCGATCGGGGCGAAGGGGTCAGCCACGGGAACAACCGGATCAGCGACAGGCAGCGGCTCGGCGGCGGGAACGGTCACTGCAGGAGAAGCCGCAGAACCGACCGGCGTGGAGGCCATAAGGTCGGACGGGAAGGAATTCTGCGCATCGTCCATGAAGTGCTGGATGAGCTTGAGGTACTCGGCTTTGAACTCCTCACGGGAAGCCTTCAGACGGTCGATCTCCTCGAGCTCGGCCTGCTTCTCGGTCAGGGCCTGACGGATGACCTCGCGGGCCTTGGCGTCGGCTTCGTTGCGGATGCGCTCAGCGTTCTCGTTGGCATCGTTGACGATGCCCTCGGCGGTCTGCTGGGCAGCAATCAGCGCAGCGGAGATCTGGCGCTCCTGAGCGGAGAAGTCGGGTGCGGGAGCGGCCACAGGAGCGGCGGGAACGGCCTGAGCGGCAGCGTCCTGAGCCTGGGCAAGCTGGGCCTGCGTGTCGGCAAGCTGCTGCTCGGTGGCAGTCAGACGACCCTTAAGATCGACAATCTTGGCAAGCATAGCGTCAACCTCGGAGGACAGCGTCTCCAAAAAGACGTCGACCTCGGCGGGATCATAGCCGCGCTTGGCCTCAGAGAAAGTCTGAGCCTGGATGTCAGCAGGGGTAATAGCCATAACAAGTTCTCCTTTATCATCGCCTTGGCGCCGGGCGCCCGACGTAAGTTACTGAGCCAGTACTATACGAGTATACCTATAAGAAGCTGCAGAATCAGCCTCTGCACCAACTGCAACGCAATAATCGCAACGACCGGCGAAAAATCAACGCCGCCCATCGGCGGAATAAACCGACGAAACAGGTTGAGCCACGGACCGCAGACGCTATCGAGCACCGCGGCGATATCCTGCAGCAGGCCGCCCTGCTTCATGGGAATCCACGTCATAAAGCAATAGACCACAATAAGTGTGGAGTAGAAGTTGAACAGCGTGTTGACCAGCTGGACAATGGTGTAGATGTTGATGAGAATCTCCTCGTCTTGGGTTTACTTAAGGTAGCCGTCGGCGCGCAGCTTCTTGAGGTCCGAATCCTTGACCTCGCAGCCGGCGGGCAGCACCATAAACACGCGATCGCCCACCTCTTTGACCGTAGCGCCCAGGCCGCAGGCAAAGCCATAGCTAAAGTCCAAGACGCGTTTGGCGACCTCGGTGCGAACGCCAACAAAAATCAGCGCAACGGGCTGCTTGGTGCGCACGCGGCGGACAACGGTCTCGACATCGTCGTAGCTCTCGGGACGCAGGACATAGGCAGGCAGCTGCGGCGTGGCGTTAATGATGTTGTTTGCATAGGCCGAGGCGTCGCTCGGCGCAGAAGCGGGCGCAGGTGCCGCGGCACGAGCACGGGCGCTCTCGGCATAGCTCGACGGCGTGTCGTAAGCGCCGGGGCGATAGCCGCCTGCGGCACTATCCTGAGAACGCGACGGCGGATTGTACGTCGTTGCATGACGCGAGTCATCGCCGACCAGCTGGCCGGAGCGCGTATACACGGCGACCGACTCGGCCTCACCGCGGCGCGTCTGGCCCAGCAGGCCGTTACTCGGCTCGTCCTGGGTATAGAAGCCCTCGCCCGAGGTACCGCTGTAGCCGTTGTTCTGATAGCCATCATCGTAGCCGTCATCGTAGCCGTAGTCGTCATCCTGGTCATAGCCCTGGTCGTAACCCTGCTGGCCGCCAAGGTGTATCTTATTTTTAATCTCGTCAAGGAAGCCCATGGTTGTGTCCTCTCACGGTTTAGTGCAGGCGCTCTGTAAACCAGTGCGCACTTCAGAGCCCTATTTTACTGCAAACTCCGGGCTAAATACTACCCTGCCCAGACGAATGAGCGTAGAGCCCTCCTCAAGGGCGGGCTCAAAGTCCTCGCTCATGCCGCAAGAGAGCTCGGGCAAGCTCAGATCGGGATGCGCCGCCTCCAGCTCATCCCTCAGCTCTCGCAGCCCGGCAAAAGTGCGACGTGCCACATCCTTGTTCCCTCGAGGAGCCATGGTCATAAGGCCCTGCACACAAATTCCCTCAAGTTCCGCAAGCTCGCCGGCAGCGCCACGAATCTCATCGGGCGAAAAGCCGCCCTTGGACTCCTCGCCGCTTACGTTAACCTCGATTAGCACCTGTTGGGGAGCAGAAAGCTCGCCCGCTTCGATCTTGCGAACGGCACGGCTCGAGATCGCCTGCGCCAAATGAAGCGAACCAACCGAATGAATCAGCTCGGCCGAACCCAACACCGCGTTAATCTTGTTGGTCTGAAGGTTGCCGATCATATCAAAGCGTACCTTGGGCAGCTCCGGATGCTCCGCCAGACCTGCGAGTTTGCGGACGAGCTCTTGCGGGCGGTTCTCGGCAAAATGGCGGTATCCCACCTGGATGGCCACGATGGTCTCATCGACGCCGACGGTCTTGGACACGGCAATCAGACGCGCGGCATCGCGGGACCTCCCCGCGCGATCGAGCGCGGCATAGAAACGCTCGAGTATCTGCTCGCGGCGAGCGCGCATTACATTCAAATAGTTATCCATTGCCAATCGCCTCCGCTAACAGCACAACAAGTAGTCCCATGCTAACGCAAGAGCGCGGCCCCGCATCCGCAAGGCCGCGCACCCTTAGGTATTTACAATCTCTCAACGAACGGGGCTGCCCTAGTCCTCGTCGTCCTCGGCATCATCCTCGTCCTCAAGATGATCCAGCAGGTAGCGGAGACCCTCGCTCACCTCGTTAGCGGGCACCTTGGCAACAAAGCGCGCATCGACGGCAGGCCTCATGATGACGCCCTCGCCCGAAGGCACGCGCATACTCTCGAGCTCATCCTCGTCCGTGCGCGCGATATCGCCGGCAGTCATACGCTGTCCGGTCAAAAGGAAGGTCAGACGGCAGGCGGCATCAATGGAAATCGAGGCGATGCGATCGAGATAGCGCGAGACCATGATGGCGCGTCGCAGATCGTCATAGTTGCTGTCGTCGTCCATAAAATCGCCGGTGTCCATGCGGTTAAAGGTACGGAAGAACTTCTCGTACGCCGCATGTACCGGCTCATCCTCAACGGCCAGGTTGCAGATGATGGACATGTCGTTGGTGACGAGCGCGGACAGCGACGAGCCCAGCACCTGGTACACGGCCTCGGCCTCGGCCTCAACCGTGCCGACGAGCTCCTGAGGCAGCGAGATGTCGGCCTTGACCATGTGACGCGTGGCGCGGCAGATCTGGCGAACCTTATCGGTCATGCGCTGCAGGTTAAAGTCGACGTAGATAATCGTCTGCAGCAAACGGAAGTCGGAGGCGACCGGCGACTGCGTAGCGATCAGGTTGTAGCACACGGCCTCCAAGTTGGCGCAGCGCGCGTCAATCGAAAGCGTGCGCTTCTTGGTCTTAGTGGCGAGCTTGCGGTCGTCGGTCACATAGGCCTTCACGGCGTCGTGAAGGGCAAGATCGACGGCCTCGTAGATGCTCAACATCTCGTGACGGGCCTCGATGAGCTGACGGGAAAACAGTTTGCGCATGGTTCACTCCAATCAGTTGGGTGCGGTCATGCCGCCCGCACAGTGAATACGCACCGGACCAGGTCCGATCGGCTTGGGACTAGTCGCACCGATCAGCCAAAGCGGCCGGTGATATAGTCTTCCGTCCGCGAATCCACCGGGCTGGTGAAGATCGCGTCGGTTTGACCATACTCGATGAGCGTGGCGGGCTCGCCGGCAACTTCCTGCAAGAAAAATGCGGTGTAGTCGCTAATACGAGCGGCCTGCTGCATAGAATGCGTGACGATGATGATCGTCATCTCGGGCGCCAGCTCGGCCATCAGATCCTCGACCTTGGAGACGGACGTGGGGTCGATGGCGGAGCAGGGCTCGTCCATCAGAAGGACATCGGGCTGCACCGCAAGCACGCGCGCGATGCACAAACGCTGCTGCTGACCGCCCGAGAGCGCCAAACCATCCTTGTTGAGCTGATTGGATACCTCTTTCCAGAGGTTGGCACGCTTGAGCGATTCTTCCACGATGTCGTCGAGGTCGCTTTTGCTAGTCACGCCCTGCAAACGAGGGCCAAAAGCGACATTCTCATAGATGGATTTGGGGAACGGGTTGGGCTGCTGAAAGATCATGCCCACGCGGCGGCGAAGGTCGACCGGGTCGACGCCCTCGGCATAGATATCGTTGCCGTCGAGCGTCATGGTGCCCTCGACGCGGGTGCCCTCGATAAGGTCGTTCATGCGGTTGATGCAGCGCAAAAACGTCGATTTGCCGCAGCCCGAAGGACCGATAAACGAGGTGATGGCGTTTTTGGCGATGTTGAGGTCGAGCCCCGTCAGCGCATGAAAGTCACCGTACCAGAAGTTGAAATCCTTGGCCGTGATGGCCGCTTGCTCCGGCGTGGGAGCGGACTGATAGACGGACATGGGACTCCTTAACTAGCGGCGCTTGCGCGACAGATAACGCGCAAACAGGTTGAAGGCCAGAATAATCGCCATCAGCAATAGCGCGGTGCCGTAGGCTGCGTTCATGTTGATGCCGTCATTGGCAAGCAGATAAAGGTGAACGGTCATGGGGCGACCGGAATCGAGCAGCGATATAGGCAGGTTGATGGCCTGACCCATGGTATAGAGCACCACCGCGGTCTCGCCGATGGCGCGGCCGATGGCAAGGACGATGCCGGTGGCAATGCGGCCAAAGGCCGAAGGAAGCACGATCTTGGAGACGACTTGCCACTTGGTGGCGCCCAGGCCATATGCGCCCCAACGGATATAGCGCGGAACGGCGCGAATGGCCTCCTCGGTGGTGCGCATGACGATAGGAAGCATCAAGAGCGCGAGCGCCAAAGCGGCCGAGACCATCGAAAGACCCAAGCCCATGGCCTCAACAAACAAAGCGTAACCAAAGAGGCCCATAACGATGGAGGGCACCGAGGCCAGGGCATCGGCAGCATAGCGGATGATGTCGACAATTTTGCCCTGCTTGGCGTATTCGGCCAGATAAACCGCAGCCAAGACGGCAACCGGCGTGCAGATGAGCATGGCGAGTGCCGTCACGTAGATAGTCGAGACGATCGTGGGCCAAATGCCACCCTCGGCATTTACGCCCTGCGGCCAACCAAAGATAAAGTCGAGCGAAATATGCGGCAGGCCGTTGATGACTACATAGGCGATGATGGCGAGCAGCACCAGCGTGGTGATATAGGCCGCGGCGCGAAACACGCCGAGCATGATCTTGTTGGAGAGGTCCTTATTGATGCGGCCCTTCTTACCATGGGAAAGGGCACGCTTGATGCGCTCGCGCGACGAGGCCGTATCGACCGTCGTGTCAACGGAATCGGACATAGCCTACCCCCTCTTCTTCTTGGAAATCAGACGGACGATGCCCACCAATGCGGCGGAGATGATAAACAGGACCACGCCCATGCCAAACAGAGCCGAGCGGTGCAAGCCCGAGGAATAGCTCATGTCGAGCGCGATCTGGCTCGTGAGCGTCGAGATGGGGCTCGCGATACTATCCGGAATGACCGGGGCGTTGCCCACGACCATGAGCACCGCCATGGTCTCGCCGATGGCACGTCCCATGCCCAGGACAATTGCATCGACAATGCCCAGCTTGGCTGCAGGCAGCACGACCTTGTAGATGGTCTGCCACTTGGTGGCGCCCATGGCATAAGACGCCTCGCGAATGCCCATGGGAATGGAATTGAGAGCATCGATGGTAAGCGTCGTGATGGTGGGAACGATCATGATGGCGAGCACGAACCACGCCGTCAGCGCGCCAAAGCCAAGACCGCCGGTCAGCTGCGCGATAAACGGACGAATGATGACCATGCCAAAGAAACCATAGATGATGGAGGGGATGCCCGCCAGCAGGTCGACGGCGGGGCTGATGAGCCTGCGCACGCGCTTGCTGGCGATCTCGACCAGATATACAGCCGTGCCCACACCCAGGGGCACGCCCATGGCGAGCGCACCGACCGTCACCAGACCAGAGCCCGCCAGCAACGACATGATGCCGTAGTGACCCTCAGAGGGCGCCCACGTAAAGCTAAAGAAGTCCGCCAGACCGATGTCGGTAAAGACGGGCAGCGCCGAGTACGTGGTAAAGACAAAAATCAGGATGACGGTGACGACCGCCAAGAACGCGCAGGCAAAGA
>CABSBA010000086.1 GCA_902475825.1 uncultured Collinsella sp.
TCCGCACATGTGCGGATGAATGTGGGAGGTGTTCGGATAAAGTTGATAATCAAGGCCCGTTCGTTTTTTGATGCGGTTCCCTACATTCCTCACTGGTGTCGGTTAAAAATGGGGATAGAGTAGGACAAACGCGTCGAATACGAACGGCGGAGGAGAGCGGGCAGGGTGCCTGCGCAGGAGAGGTTGCCGTCCATGCTGGAGCTCAAAGGTATTTGCAAAAGGTACGTTACGCAGTCGTTTACGCAGGTGGCGCTCGACGACGTAAGCCTGTCTTTTCGCGATAACGAGTTCGTGGCCATTCTGGGTCCCTCAGGCTCGGGCAAAACTACGATGCTCAACGTTATCGGCGGACTCGACCACTTTGACTCGGGCGACCTGCTGATCGACGGTATTTCGACCAAGGACTTTCACGATCGCGATTGGGATGCCTACCGCAACAACCGCATCGGCTTTGTGTTCCAAAGCTATAACCTCATTCCGCATCAGACCATTTTGGAAAACGTGGAGCTGGCGCTTACGCTCACGGGCGTGGGGCATGCCGAGCGCTGCCAGCGTGCACGCGAGGCGTTGGAGAAAGTCGGCTTGGGGGAGCATGTTAACAAGCGCCCGAGCCAGCTTTCGGGTGGACAGATGCAACGCGTGGCCATCGCCCGCGCCCTGATCAATGATCCCGAGATCGTGCTGGCCGACGAGCCGACCGGCGCCTTGGATTCAACGACATCCGTACAGGTCATGGACTTGCTTAAGGACGTGGCGCGCGACCGCCTGGTCATCATGGTCACGCATAATCCCGAGCTGGCGTACCAATATGCCACGCGCATCGTCAACCTGGCGGACGGCAGGATTACCGACGATTCCGATCCCTTTGATGTTGCCAAGGCCGCGCGTCGTGAGGCCAAGCCTACGCGCAAAACCTCGATGAGCTTTGTGACGGCGCTGGGGCTTTCTGCTCGCAACCTCATGACCAAAAAGGGCCGTACGGCCATGACTGCCTTTGCGGGCTCGATTGGCATTATCGGTATCGCGGCGATTCTGGCGCTGTCCAACGGCGTAAACGGCTACATCAAAAAGGTCGAGGAGGATACGCTCTCGAGCTACCCGCTCACCATTTCCAAGCAGGATTACGACCTGTCGTCCATGATGGGCGGACAGGGGGCCACGGATGACGAGGCGTCCAAAAACGAGGGTTCGTCCGACGGCGGCACCGACGGCAAGGCTCAGGGAACCGATGAGATTCCCGTGGTTACGGCCGTAAAGGATATGTTTGCGAGTGTTAAGTCCAACGACATGACGAGCTTTAAGGCATGGCTCGATGCCGGTGGCGACGGCATCGATAAAGAGGTCAACGCCATTCAGTACGGCTACGGTGTATCGCCGGTTGTCTATCGTGCCGGCAAGGGCGATGAGAAGCCTGTCCGGCTGGTGCCCAACGCCATGACCGAGGCCATGAGCGGCGGCGCGAGCTCAGCAGCAACGGTGAGCATGGAGTCCATAGGAACCTCGGTCTTCAACGAAATGATTGACGATCAGAGTCTGCTCGACAGCCAGTACGATGTCGTTGCCGGTCATTGGCCCACGTCCGCCAACGAAGCCGTGATGGTGCTTTCGAGCCGTGGCACGGTGGGCGATTACACACTCTACAGCATCGGTGCGCTGGATATCGATGAGCTCAACGACCTGGTTAACAGTGCCATGGCGGCCGACGGCAAGGCCGAGACGCCCGAGACTGGCACCGATTTTACCTACGACGATGCGCTGTCCACGACGTTTAAGGTGCTGTCGCCGGCCGATGCCTATCGCAAAAACGAAGAGACCGGCATGTGGACCGATATGTCTGGCGACGCCGACTTTATGGCCGCCAAGGTTGCCGACGGTATTGACGTGCACATTGTGGGCGTGGTGCGACCTGACGAGACAGCCAATGCGAGTGCGTTGTCTCCGGGCATTGCCTATACGCATGCGCTGACCCGCCAGCTTATGGAGCGCGCCGCCAATTCGCAGATTGTGCAAGAGCAGCTTTCCCACCCCGAGACAGACGTGTTTACCGGCAAGACCTTCGACGAGCTGCAAAGTGAAGCCAAACAGGGCGTGGACCTGGGCAGCATGTTCAGCGTGGACGAAGCGGTGCTCAAGAGCGCGTTCTCGTTTGATGCGTCTGCACTCTCGGGCGCGGCCGGCGGTATGGACCTGTCGGGTCTTGACTTGTCCGGGCTGGACATTGACCTTTCGGGTGTTGGGGAGGATATCGACTTTAGTGACATCATCGCCAAAGCGCCAACCCCAGATTTCTCGGGCGTCTTTGACGGTCTGGAGCTCACGCCCGAGCAAATGCAGCAGGTGGGAACGCTTGCCAACCAGCTGTTTGAGGGATTTTTGCAGTCTGATCAGTTTAAGGCGCTGTCGCCCGAAGATCTTAAGGACGCATCAAAGCTCGCTGCCGCATTCTCGGCGTATCTTGAGAATGACGCGGCAGCCCAGCAAATCCTTGCCCAGCTCAAGGCGCTCGGCGGCGATGCCCTGGCCGAGCACCTGCAGCAGGCGATGATCGACTATGTGCAAAAGCAGCTGGCTCCGTATCTGCAGCAGGCTATGGATCAGGTGATGAAGTCGATCAGCAATCAGATTGCGGCGACGGTGTCAGCTCAGCTCAAGACAGGCGCGGCAAGGCTCATGGGCCAGGTGGCGACGCAGATGTCGTCGAGTTTTGCCAACCTGGCGAGCGCCATGCACGTGGATGCGAGTGCCTTTGCTCGTGCCATTCATTTCAACATGGACGCCGAGGACCTGAGTTCGCTCATGATGAGCTATGCCAAGGCGTCGAAGCTCACCTACGACAACAATCTGACCACGTTGGGCTATGCGGATGAGGCGGACCCCATCTCGGTTAAGATTTTCCCGCGCGACTTTGAGGCCAAGGAGCGCGTACTCGATCACATCGATGCGTACAACAAGCAGGTCAAAGCCGCTGGCCATGATGATCGGGCAATTTCGTACACCGACTACATGGGCATCATCATGGGTTCGGTGACCGACATCGTGAACACCATCAGCTTGGTGCTCATCGCATTCGTGAGTATCAGCCTGGTGGTGAGCTCCATCATGATCGGCATCATCACCTACATCAGCGTGCTGGAGCGCAAAAAGGAGATTGGCATCCTGCGTGCGATCGGCGCGTCGAAGCGCAACGTGGCCAACGTATTCAATGCCGAGACCTTTATCGAGGGCCTCATCGCCGGCGTCTTTGCCATTGTCGTCGTGGTGGCCGTGAGCTTTCCGGTTAATGCCTGGGCGCTTGCTGCCAAACAAGTGCCCAATCTGATGAGCCTGCCCGTGCAGGATGCGCTGGTGCTCATTGCAATTTCGGTGCTGCTGACGGTCGTTGCCGGTCTGCTGCCGGCCCGAAGCGCATCCAAAAAAGACCCTGTAGAAGCCCTACGCTCCGAATAATGTGACAAAGGGACAGCCCTTTTGTCACATTGAGTGGCTTGTAAATCGAGGTCTAATACTTTTCCAAGAAGTGAACGAGTAAAAACGGATCCCCGAAGCATCGACACTTTTGAGATGCAATTTCCTGCGGTTTTGTCAGCCAAATCCTGCGGTTTTGACGTCTGAAAATGTCGATGCTTCGGGGGTCCAAAAACGGTCGTTCACTTCTCGGGAAAAGTATTAGACCTCGTTATATTGGCGGCGTTCGCGAGCGGCAACCAGAGTGCAGCCTCCTAGCGTTTCTTTGCAGAGAGCATGAGCCTAATTTCCGGATGGGTGTATTCGTCGAACTCTTCTTTGGGCTCGGTGTTGGGGCAGATCGGCCGCGATCGTGTGAATGCCTATTATCGGCATGAGCGCATGCCGGTGCCGAACGTGGAAGCAGACAACGCATTGCGGTCGGCGGGGGAGCAGGCTGCATGGCGTGAGGAGGCCCGGTGCGGCAACGGAAATGTCCAACCCGTTGAGCGGGGCACAGAGCGTCGCGATGTCCTGCTCGGCGCGGGCGAGGTTGTCTGCAAGGCTTGCCTCGGGGTCGATCTGGCTGGTGTAATCGACGTCCGTGAGCATGCCGTCTGCATCGAAAGAAAGGTAGACATAGGCTGCTTGAGCGCCGAGGTCATTATCGCGCAGATAGCCGATAATGCGATAGCCGTAGTCGTGATACGACTCATATGGGTCGTCTGCCGCAACGCGTTCGCACATGGGCTCCAAGGCATCTTGCGCGATGGCGAGCTGCTCGGCGGCTGCAGCCTTTCTTACCTGAAGCTCGTTATTCCCCTGGACAAACTGCGGGATGTAGACGCCAAGCAGCACAATGGCGGGCGCCACTGCGAGAGCTATGATCTGCTTCTTGACGCTTGGAATCGTCACGTCGTATGCGTTTGCCATGGCCTCGGCATTGCTCGAGGTTTCGGCTAGCACGTCCGCCGCCGTGGCGACTGCCCCTACGGCGCCGGCGACCTCCGCGGCGCCGCCCAGGTTGCGCGCGAGATCGTTATCGCTGTTCTTGAGCAGGCGGCCGGCTGCTTGCGCGGCGAGCACGCTGGCGACCTCCGCGGAGCGGTCTTTGTTGTTCTGGGCTACCGCAAGCCTGCTCTGCAGCTCCTTCCACTGTTTGCCCTGCATTCCAAAGCGCGGCGCAAGAGCGCAATAGCAAAAGATGGCGAGTTCGATTGCGATAAGTGCGATGGCGGTATATATGCCCGCGGGTTGGAATTCCTTTTGGTGGAACGCGATATCGTTGATCATTTGGAGCGGCAGCATGAGCAGACATGCTGCGAACGACATGACGAGTGCGGTCGCTGCGATCTTGGGGTACGTGCAATACCGCTGGATGCGTTTCTTTTCTTGTTCGGTGAGCTGCTGCATGGGGCCTCGACTCTCATCGTTTTTCGGGGGCGATGCGCACACGCTCTTGAGTATAGATGAGTGGAGGGTGTCTGTTGTTCAGACATGGCGGTCAACAGCGTGGTGCTGGTGATCGCTTGATCGTGGGCGCCATTCGCCTTCGTTGCACAGGGACGGCTGGAGGGCTGGTTGGCATCAAGTAACCGCCTCCGCCTTGTGGGCCGCCTCAAGGACAAGGCATAATGCATGTGACAAAGGGACGGCCCCTTTGCCGCATTGATTTGAGAGTAGATGTTGATGATTCTATCGTTGGCCCCCATGGAGGGGATTACCGGGCATGTGTTTCGTCGCGTGCATGCGGAGTGCTTCGGCGCGCTCGATTGCTATTACACGCCGTTCTTGCCACCGCCGCGGGTGGGAAACCGCTTTGGCGGCAAGGCGTTTAAGGAGATCGATCCTGCCAATAACCAGGGGCTCAACGTAGTGCCTCAGCTGATGTCCAAGAATGCGGACGAGTTTGTGTGGGCGGCACAGGTGCTTGCCGACATGGGCTACCGCGAGGTCAATCTCAACCTTGGCTGCCCCTCGGGTACGGTTGTCGCCAAGGGCAAGGGATCGGGCTTTTTGCGCAACTTGGACGAGCTCGAGGTGTTCTTGAGCGATGTGTGCGAACGCTCGCCGTTGCCGGTGTCGGTAAAAACCAGGCTGGGGCTGGAGAGCGACGACGAATACGAGCGCGTGCTCAATCTGTATTGCCGCATGCCGCTGGCAGAGCTGATCGTGCACCCACGCGTGCAAAAGGACCGCTATACGGGCTCGCCGCGCAAAGAGTTCTATGGCGAGACACTGGAGCGTGCGCCGTTTCCGGTCGCCTACAACGGCGACATTTTTGATCTTGAGGATATGGATGCACTGGTGGAGGCCTATCCCGGGACACGCCATGTGATGCTGGGGCGTGGCTTGCTCGCGAATCCCGCGCTCGCTCGCATGGTCAAGGGCGGCCCTGCTGCAACGGCTGCTGAGCTGCAGCGCTTCCACGACACGCTGTTTGCGGCCTATGCGGACGAGATCGGCGGTAACGCGGTTTTTCGCATGAAGGAGTGGTGGTTCTACGCCAAGTGCGCTTTCGCCGATCCTGCTACTGTTCACAAGCTCGTACGCAAGACCAAAAAGGTCGACGAATACCGCGCCGCCGTCGAGCGCGTTTTTCGCGAACAGCCGCTTGCGCCCATAGCCCGCTTCCACGGCTAGCTAGTCATTGGGGACGTTCTTTTACGACTAGTCATTTAAGAACGTCCCCATTGCCTACCCCTGCAAAAAACTGTACATCAGCATCCAAAGATGTCGAAAAATGTCGACTTTGGATGCTGGTGTACATGTTTGGGTGTGGTGGGTAACTAGGCAATCATTGCATCAAGCGTGATGAGCTCCCTGAGTCGCTCCGTGCGTGTTTGCCCATGGCGCTTTGCTTTTGCGTCAAACGCATCAAGAACCGACTCACCCACACGTGCCGATAAAACAACGCTTGGCTCATCAGAGATCGACGGCCTTCCCAGCTTGATGGTGCGACCCTTCGGCCACTCATCTTTTTCGTATGCCTCCGCGGCTTTCTCCAACTCTCCGGGGGCAAACCCCATCATCTTTTCGAGTTGCTTAGCGTCCATAGCGCCTCCTATCGATCGATCCCGATTTCCCTGAGCACCTGCTGCGTATCTTGCTGAAATCTCTCAAAAGGGAAACATCCAGTTGCAGACTGGTAAATGATGTAGCCATCTCGATTGGGGCAATATCGAGCGATGAGCTCCATGAGACGGTTTCTTCCATCAAGTCCAACAAGAACGTAATCGATGCCCCCGTTTTCAAGATCACGCCTGAACCATGTAAAAGCGGAGTTCCAGGCGCATGTAATATCCGACTCCGTCAGCCCGTGCTTGAGGGCGTGGGGGTGGATTGCGATGAGCTCCATAAGGGCCTCTCTTTTTGTATACAGTTTTGTAGACAAAAA
>CABSBA010000087.1 GCA_902475825.1 uncultured Collinsella sp.
ACCGGCCTGTACAATGCCATGCTCGCCCCGTGTTTTCCATATGCGGTGCGGGCTAAAAACGCCCTCACGGCGGCCACCTTCAAAGTCCTACGGTGCCGCCACAAGAGCGCTTACGCTGTCCCCATCCGGAGAAGGGGACGATATGTCAGGCGTATTGTAACCCGAGTCATCCGCGCAAGCAAAACCACCACAAAGGTGCCTGTCCCCTTTGTGGCGGTTTTGAACTCGCGGCGATACTACAGCCGAAGTCCCAGCAGGCCGCGGCCGCGATGACGGGCCTCGGCGGGCACTTGGGCGTGCGGGCCGGCGGCCTTGACGGACTCGGGCAGGTGCGAGTACTTCTTCTCGAAGTTCTCCTCGAACATCACGGCTAGGTTGTGCGCGGCCTCGTCGTAGCGCGCGGTGCTCTGCCAGTATTGGCGCGGCACCAGGATGCCGTCGGGCACACCGTGGCACGTGGTGGGAATGTCGACATTAAAGATATCATCGTGCACGAACTCGCTGTCCTCGATGGTACCGTCGAGGGCGCGGGCCACCAGGGCGCGCGTGTAGGCTAGCTCGATGCGATGGCCCACGCCATAACCGCCGCCAATCCAGCCAGTGTTGACCAGATAGACGCGGGTGCGACCGTCGGCGATACGCTCGCCGAGCATCTTGGCATAGACCATGGGGTCGAGCGGCATAAACGGCTCGCCAAACAGCGAGGAGAAAGTGGGCGTGGGCTCGGTGACGCCGACCTCGGTGCCGGGGATCTTGGCGGTGAAGCCCGTCACAAAGTGGTACATGGCGGCGTCGGCCGTCAGGCGCGAGATGGGCGGCAACACGCCAAAGGCATCGCAGGTCAAAAACAGCACGACGCTCGGAGTGGTGCCCATGCCCTTGGTCCACGCGTTGGGGATATGCTCCACAGGGTAGGCCACGCGCGTATTGTGCGTGATCGAGACGTCGTCGTAGTTAGGCTTGCGATTCTCATCGAGTACCACGTTTTCACAGATGGCGCCAAAACGAACGGCGTTGAAGATCTCGGGCTCGTGGAACGCGTCCAGGCCTTCGCACTTGGCGTAGCAGCCGCCCTCGACGTTAAAGATGCCCATGTCGGACCAGCCGTGCTCGTCGTCGCCAATCAGCAGACGCGTGGGGTTGGCCGAAAGCGTGGTCTTGCCGGTGCCGGACAGGCCAAAGAACACGGCGGTCTCATGTGTGACGGGGTCCATACTGGCCGAGCAATGCATAGGCAGAACGTCGTCCTCGACGGGCAGCAAGTAATTCATGACGCTGAAGATGGACTTTTTGATCTCGCCGGAGTAGCCGGTGCCGGCGACCAGAATCACGCGCTCCTGGAAGTTGATGACCACGGCGGCGCTGGAGTTGAGGCCCTTGATGGCAGGGTCACACTGGTAACCTGGCGCCGCGAGCACGCAAAAGTCCGGCTCGCCGGTGCGCGCGATTTCGCGAGCGAGCGGACGGGCGAGCATTTGCTTAATAAAGAGCGCCTGGCTGGCGCGCTCGCAGGCGACGAGCAGGCGACGCGTGTGGTTGCGGTCGGCGCCGGCCATGCCGCGGGTGACGAACACATCACGCTCGTTGAGATAGTCGACGATACCGGCCTTGATGGTCTCGTAGCTCTCGACAGAAAGCGGGCGGTTGACGGCACCCCAGGCAATCTTGTCGTGCACGTCGGGCGTGTCGACGATAAAGCGGTCGTTGGGCGAGCGGCCAGTGCGCTCTCCCGTCTCGATCACCAGTGCGCCGTTGGAGGCCATACGGCCCTCTTCACGGCGAATCGCATGCTCGACGAGCTCGGCTGCCGGCAGGTCAACCAGCAGGCGCCGACAGGTCAAGGGAATATCTTCGACCAGCGTAATGCCAAAGTTGGACAGAACTTCTGCAGGGGTAACACCAGGCATGGGGCCTCCTTTAAAAACGCGACACACAGACGCGGCGCGCACTTTACTCACGTAAAGCCCGTTGTACCCGATATGCAAAAACGTTTTTGCGGCAACGGCGAAGCGCCCGCCCAACGGTCAAAAATCACAGGCAAGCGGCCTAGCCATTGGGGACGCTCTTGAACAGGCAATAACCAAGGAGTGTCCCCAGATGCCGGCACTTAGGGACGCTCCCAAAGTGTCGGCACATAAGGAACGTCCCTAAGTGCCGACTACTGAATGGCACCGCCTACAATATTGAACAACCTGTTCAAAAACACGAGCAAACGCCGTCGTGTCTATACTAGAGCGCAGCAATAGAAAGGACTCCGCCTTGAGCATCTCGCCTCTCGATAGTATTCGCCGCGCCATCGCCCGCCGCAATGGCGCCGCCGACCCCGCCGTAGCGAGCAGCGACACTGCAAAGGCCCAAGGCGGACGCATCGAGAACGGCCTCTTCCCTGCCTCCCACACGGCCGAGGAGCTCGCACGCATCCAGGAGCTGAGCCAGCGCAACGCCGGCGGGCCCAATAGCGGCCAAGCCACACGTCGCCGGCGCGAGGGCGATCGCGAGCCCGGCCCCGTCCGCCGCATGGTGAACGCCTGGTGGAACCGCCTGCTCGGCGCTGTCTACGGCGGCGGCTTCTCCACACAGGAAGCCGAATACGAGGAACACGCCACCCGCCGCGACTATCTCTGGAATACCCTGGGCACCGCCGTGTGGGGCTTCGCGTTTCCGCTGCTCACCATCGTGTCCACGCAGCTTGTGGGCCCCGAGGAAGCCGGTAAGTTCTCCATCGCCTTTGTCACCGGCACACTCATCATGATCGCGTGCAACTACGGCGTGCGCAATTTCCAGGTCTCGGACATCGACGAGAAGACGTCCTTTGCCTCTTACCAGCTCAATCGCTGGCTTTGCGGAGCGCTCGCCCTAGGCTGCGGCCTCATGTACAGCAGCGCCCGCGGCTACGATGCGCAGATGGCCACGATCGGCCTGGGGGTCTACCTGTATAAAGTGATCGACGGTGTGGCGGACGTGTACGAGGGCCGCCTACAGCAGGCCGATAAACTCTACCTGGCCGGCATGAGCCAAACGCTACGCTCCGCCGGCGTCATCGCGGTCTTTAGCGTGGCGCTGTTCCTTACGCGCAGCATGCCCATCGCGGCCATGGCCATGGGTGTCACAGCCATCGCCTCGCTCGTGCTGGTCACCGCGCCGCTCGCCCTGCTCGAGACCGAAAAATCACGCCGCGTGAGCCTCCGCGAGGTCGGCCACCTGTTTGTCCAGTGCGCTCCGCTCTTTGGCGCGCTCTTTTTGTTCAACCTTATCGAGAGCATGCCCAAGTTTGTTATGGAAGGCACGCTGGCCTACAAATACCAGCTGTACTTTAATGCCCTGTTCTTTCCGGCGCAGGCTATTTTGCTGAGCATCGGATTTGTCTATAAACCGCAGCTTTTGCGTCTGTCGAGCATTTGGGCGAACCCGCGCAAACGCCGCCGTTTTGACTTGATTATTATTGCCGTTATGGCGCTGATCGTGGCCATCACCGGCGTATGCGCCGCATTTATGGCCGGCCCCGGCATTCCCCTCATGAGCTTTATGTACGGCCTCAACTTTGAGCGCTACCGCACATTGGCGCTGCTGATGGTTGTCGCTGGCGGCATCACCGCGGCCATCGACTTTATCTACGCCATCATCACGGTGTTGCGCCACGCCGGCGACGTCACCAAGATCTACCTGATCTGCTTCGCCGTAAGCGTGGTGCTGCCGGTGATCCTGATTAAGCTGCTGGGTCTGATGGGCGCCGTGGTGAGCTACCTGGCCATCATGGCCCTACTGCTAGTGCTGTTGATTATCGAGTACGCCCACATCCGCCAGCGCATAGAACGAGCCCGCAACCCATACGGCGCCTAATTCGAATCAATTTGAAGAAAAGAAACGTCGATGTTATGGCACCGACAGCGAGCAGTCTCGAAGTGCCCCCAGGTTGGCACGAAAGAGGAGTGACGGGTACTTCCGTACGCGAGCGACGGTTTGAGCGACAAGATGGGGTGCTTCGAGGCTGCGCAGCGTCAACGTGAACGCCGTTCGGTAGAACGGCGGAACAAAGTTATTCGCCAGGAAGAATGTTTGCGTAGAACTCCGCCCCGTCGTCCAGGCGCAGGATCCCGACGCGGCCGAACTCGGAACCGGTGGCCGCCGCGCAGTCGATATCGATGCGATCGGGCACGCCGGCGGTATCCTCGCCACCCAGGCGCACCATCTGCCCACGGCCCGACTCCTCATCGAGCCCTGCCAGGCCGCCAACCTCGCAATAACGCCCCAGCGACACCGTGGGCGTGTGGCCGCTCACCACGACCGGGCCCTTGCCCTCGGCAGAAAGCAGTCCCGTCGGAGCATCCCAGTAGCCGTGACGAATCCACAGCAAGTCATCGGACGACTGCACGGCGAGCATTTGCTGCAGCAGCTCGCTTTCGGCATCGACCGCTCCCCTGCCGTCGCCGCAATCGACACCATGCTCAAGCAAAAACGTACGCGCCGCCTCGGTCTGAATGCCGGCGTGCACCAGCAGATACGGTCGCTCGGCAGTCTCGACCACCGCATAGAGCGGCAGGGCTGCAGCCCAGCGCACCAGCTCCTCGTATGCCTCAAATTCCATTTCGTTGAGCTGCTGACGCGTGGTCCAACCGCCATTGATATCCCAGGTCTCGGCATCGAGCGGGTCCTGGCCAATGATCGCGTCGAGCATAATCTGCTCGTGGTTGCCCTTAAGCACGCGAGCGTTGGGCAGCGACCGCACCAAGTTGATGACACCGACCGGATCGGGACCGCGGTCGATCATGTCGCCCAGCACATACAGCGTGTCGTCGGACGTCAGCGAAATCTTGGAAAGGGCCTCGTCCAGCGCGCGCACGTGCCCGTGAGCATCAGATGTCACATAGATCGCCATGGAACGCCTTTCCCTGCATTACGGCCGAAGCCCGATGCCACGACTAAAACTTCAAGTTGAACTTAAACGTTACCCATTGTACTCCGTTGCAATAAAGCTGGAAAGTGCCACCGCTGCCAACGGTCACAAGCGGCCGCCCGCACGCCCCGAAAACACCGCGCCACCAGCGCCAACGCCCCAACCAGCACCGCCCGCGCCCCCCGCCTCGTGTCGATAATGCGAACGCCCGCGGCTCGGCCCCATAAACCCACCATCTTTGGGTACAAATAACCGCAGACAACTGACCGTGCCACGCCAACCACCCAGGAGCGGACACTACCCATGAACCAGATACTTCTCTTTATCGGCCTCGTCATCATTTTATGCCTGACCATCAAACCCGTCGGCAAAAAGCTCCCCTTCCCCACCCTGCTCATCTTTATCGCGCTCGGCATGCTGCTGGGCGTTAACGGGCCGGCGCACATCGACTTTAGCGACTACGCGCTTACCGAAACCGTCTGCAGTACGGCGCTGCTGTTCATCATGTTCTACGGCGGCTTTAACACCAACATCGACCGCGCCAAGCCCGTCGCCGTGCCCGCGGTACTGCTGAGCACGCTCGGCGTTATCGCTACCGCCGGCATCACGGGCGCCTTTGCGCATTTTGCACTAGGCTTCGACTGGATCGGCGGCCTGCTGCTGGGCTCGGTCGTGGCATCGACCGATGCGGCCAGCGTCTTTAGCGTGCTGCGCGAGCACAACCTTTCGCTAAAGGGCGGGACTGACTCGCTGCTCGAGGTCGAATCGGGCTCCAACGACCCCGTCGCCTACATGCTCACCGCGGTGCTCGCGACCCTCGCGGCAGGCGGCAACATCGACATTCCCGTGCTACTGGCCAAGCAGATTATCCTGGGTGTGGGGCTGGGCCTTGTCATCGGCTGGACATCCAGCCGCCTGATTGAACGCGCACACGCAACGGCCGAGGGCGCGCAGACTATCTTTTTGTTCGCCGTGGCGATCGTTGCCTACGCGCTGCCGAGCTACCTGGGCGGCAACGGCTTTTTGGCTGTATACCTGGCCGGCATTGTGCTGGGTGCAAGCGACATCACCGGCAAGGTCGAGATGGCACACTTCTTTGATACCCTCACCGAAATGGCCGAGATGACCATCTTCTTTTTGCTGGGCCTGCTCGTCACGCCCGCGCGCCTGCCGCAAATGCTGTTGCCGGGCCTGGGGCTCATGGCGTTTATGCTCTTCGTGAGCCGTCCCATCGCCGTCGGCCTGCTGTTGGCGCCCTTTAAGACCAATCCTCGCCAAGTCGCGCTCGTAAGCTGGGCGGGTCTGCGCGGCGCGGCTTCGGTCGTGTTTAGCCTCTTTGCCGTGGTGGTCGGTGTTCCCGGTGGGCACGACCTATTTGACCTGGTCTTTGTGATTGCCGTGTCGAGCATTGTAGTGCAGGGCTCGCTGCTACCGGCAGTGGCGAAAAAGCTCGACATGATCGACGCGGAAGGCGATGTGCGCCGCACGTTTAACGATTACCGCGACGAGGACGGCATGTCGTTCGTTAAGCTCAAGGTAGGCGCGGGCCATCCGTTTGCCGGGCGCTCGCTCGCCGATATTGGCAGCGTCGCCGACATGCTCGTGGTCCTGGTGCTGCGCGACGGTGCGCACCCGGTGCTGCCCAACGGCGATACCGTCATCGAGGAAGGAGACCTTCTGGTGATGGCCGCGCCGACGTTTGAAGAGCGTGCCGAGGTTACGCTGCGTGAGGTCACCGTGACGCCCCACGGTCGCCTGGCCGGCCAGCGTCTTCGCGATGTGCCGCAAGGCAAGCACCCCTTTATCGTGGTGATGCTCAAACGCGACGGCCAAACGATCATCCCCGACGGCAACACCCTCATATACGCCGGCGACGAAGCCGTCATCGC
>CABSBA010000088.1 GCA_902475825.1 uncultured Collinsella sp.
AAACGATGCACTCGGGTTAAATCGGATCTTATATTTCGCATGCGCTTTATATAGCTCCATTTTTGGGTACAGTGTTGTCCCGATATTGAGCTTGGGGGATATATGAAAGACGAGACGATGGGCCAAGAGGATGCGGCCCAAGATGCAGAAGCGTGTGCCGAGGCCCTGGAGAGCCTAGACCGGATTTCGCTTGACGATGTTGCGTTTGACGATTCGAGCGTTGATGTGCAGGATGAGCCGGAAATCGAGGCGCAGCCCGATGGTCAGGATGCAAAAGACGATGGCACCGCGCCCACCGAAGACGGGGCGGGGCACGAGGATTCCGAATGCGAGGCCGACGGCCAGCCCGAATCCGACACGAGCGAGGAAACCATCTTGCTCGACAACTTGCCGGCCGAAGATTCGCTGACCCGCGAGCTCCCTGGCTTAGGCTCTGCGCCTGCCGTGGACGAGACCATCGCCATGGGCGATATTCCCCTGCCGTCCGTTCCCTCGGCACGCGAAGCCGAGGTTCGTCATCGTAAGATGTCGCCCAAGCGCCGCAACCTGATGGTTGCCGGCGTTGTGGCCGTCGCGCTCGTCGCCGGCGGCGCAGGCTATGCTGCCTGGAACGGATATCAGCAAGAGCAGGCTGCCGCTGTCGCCGCCAGTGCGCACACGATGATGTCGGTGCAAATTGGCGTGCATGCCGCGGGCCTCGACTGCTCAACTGGCTCCAAGATTCCCGTGCAGGTGAGCGGACAGGATTCCGACGGTTCTTCCGTGAGCGAAACGCTCTACGTTGACGAGCATGGTCGCGGCATTAAGCTGCTGCCCGGCGATTACACGTTCTCCATTGCTGGATCCCCCATCGCGGAAGACGGCACCATCTACACCGTCCCGACCACCAAGGCGCAGGTCACCATTAAGAGCGATGGGCAGGATCTGCGCGCTCAAGCCACCTTTAAGCTCAAGGTACCTTCGGCCGACACGGTGACTGACGACCAGATCGATGCCGCCGCCAAGTATGCCGAGGAAGGGGGCGCAAGCTCTGCCGCCGCGGCAAAGATACTTCAGCAGGCGGCAATTACGCGCCGCGATGCCGCCGCCAACGCCGTAAGCGCAAGCGAGGCTCAGTCCGCCCGCGATGCCGACGCTCGGCACAAGGCGACGAACCTGTATCAGCTCGATATTCCGGTTGAGTGGTATGGCAAGGTCGCAACCTGGCAAAACGGCAACACGCTGTGCATTTATCTGGACGGCGACACCAACACACCGCTCGTGACGCTTGTCGCCGTGCGCGACGGCGAGACCTTTACGCCCGACGCCGGCGATACAGTTTTGGGCACGGTCAGCCTAGGCAACGGCTACACCGTCTATGCTAGCGGTCCTGTCTATCCGTATGTAATCCCGCAAACCATCAACGGGCGCACGCAGAACCCCGTGTCGACCTACCCCATGGATACGGCGATTGAGCTTGTCGAGCTCACGACCGGCAACCGCTACACATACAGCCAGATCAAAAACGACCTGGTCGGTAAAGACGGCAAGGCAGACGCCGCGACCAAACTCGAGACCGACTACCTCGCCCAGATTCTGATGCCGAGCATCAAGGCCCAAGACTAGCCGGCCCGAAGACAGCCGTCCAACACCCACATCCCTAACGCAGTTGCGGTGAAATAGGGACTGTTTTTGCTGGTCAAACCGCAAAACAGTTCCTATTTCACCGCAACTTATTGGTGCCCTTTTGGGTGGCACTCAGCGCCACGGATCGGCTTCGAACAGCGGCTCGCGCTCGGGGCGGCGATCGCTGTAGGGATCGTAGCCGTCGTCGTCCTCGTTCTCGGCACGGATGTAGGGGTCGCGCGGCTTGGGTGCCGGTTTGGACGTGGGCTTGGGCGCCGGCGCGCTTGTCTTGATCTCGTCTTTCATCTGCATAGCTCCTCGCATCGCATCCGTTCAACATCATCGATTGTCGCACGAAAAAGGGCGGCGGACCCAATTGGATCCGCCGCCCTTGGCGTTCGGCTCAAAAGGCAGATTTTAAGGCATGCCCAAAATCTACTCGGCGTCGGGGACCTCGTAGGTGGCCGCCGGCGTATTGTCGCACACGACGGCAAAGCCGCCGTCCTTGTCGGCATCGACCGTCACCTGATCGCCCTCGCGCACCGTGCCGTCGATGATGGCGGCGGCGATGGCGTCCACGACCTCGCGCTGGACCAGGCGCTTGAGCGGACGGGCACCGAACACGGGGTCCAGGCCACCCACGGCGAGCATCTGCTTGGCCGCCGGGGTGATGGCAAGCGTCATGCGCTCCTTGGCCAGGCGTGCGCGAACGTCGGCAAGCTGGATGTCGACGATCTTCTCGATCTGCGCCATGCCGAGCGGATGGAACACCACGATATCGTCGATACGGTTGAGGAACTCGGGGCGGAAGGTCTGAGCCATGGCGGCATCGACCTGATGGCGCATCTCCTCCTCGTCCTTACCGGACAGATCGGCGATGGCCTTGGAGCCCACGTTGGACGTCATGATGATAATCGTGTTCTTGAAGGACACCTGGCGACCCTGGCCATCGGTCAGACGGCCGTCGTCGAGCACCTGCAGCAGCACGTTGAAGACATCTGGATGGGCCTTCTCCATCTCGTCGAGCAAGATCACGGAGTACGGACGACGGCGCACGGCCTCGGTGAGCTGGCCGCCCTCGTCGTAACCCACGTATCCCGGGGGCGCACCGATCAGACGCTGGACGCTGAACTTCTCCATGTACTCGGACATGTCGATACGCACGAGCGCGCGCTCGTCGTCGAACAGGCACTCGGCAAGTGCCTTGGCGAGCTCGGTCTTGCCCACGCCGGTGGGGCCCAGGAAGAAGAAGCTGCCGATGGGCTTGTCCGGATCGGAGAGGCCCGCACGGCTGCGGCGCACAGCCGCGGCGACGGCGGAGACGGCCTCGTCCTGGCCGATGACGCGCTTATGCAGCTCACCCTCCAGGCCCTTCAGCTTGTCGAGCTCGCCCTGCATCATCTTGGACACGGGCACGCCGGTCCAGGCACTCACGACCTCGGCGATCTCATCGGAGGTCACCTGCTCGTTGAGGCCCTCGCCGTCCTGCTGCTTTTGCGCCTCGAGCGCAGCCTCGGAATCCTGAATCTGCTGCTGCAGACCCGGAATCACGGAGTAGCGCAGCTCGGACGCACGGCCCAGGTCGCCGTTGCGCGTCGCGCGCTCCTCTTCGCTCTTGGCCTCGTCGAGCTGGCCCTTAAGCTCCTGCACGTGGTCGATGGCGTTCTTCTGGTTGAGCCAGCCGGCCTTTTGCACGTTGAGCTTTTCCTGGACCTCGGCAATCTCTTGGCGCAGGGCCTCCAGGCGCTCCTTGGAGGCGTCGTCGGTCTCCTTCATGAGCGCCTGTTCCTCGATCTGCAGCTGGGTGAGCTGACGCGTGGTGGCGTCGATCTCGACCGGCATGCTGTCGAGCTCCATGCGCAGACGGCTTGCGGCCTCGTCGACCAGGTCGATGGCCTTGTCGGGCAGGAAACGGTCGGCGATGTAGCGATCGGAGAGGTCGGCGGCGGCCACGAGCGCGCTATCGGTGATGTGCACGCCGTGGAAGATCTCGTACTTCTCCTTGAGGCCACGCAGGATTGAGATGGTGTCCTCGACGGTAGGCTCGCTGACCATAACGGTCTGGAAACGACGGGCGAGCGCCGCGTCCTTCTCGATGTACTTGCGGTACTCGTCGAGCGTGGTCGCGCCGATCGCATGCAGATCGCCGCGGGCGAGCGCCGGCTTGAGGATGTTGCCGGCGTCCATGGAGCCCTCGGTGGCACCCGCGCCCACGATGGTGTGGAGCTCATCGATGAACAGGATGACCTTGCCCTCGGATTTTTGCACTTCTTTGAGTACGGCCTTCAAGCGGTCCTCGAACTCGCCGCGGTACTTAGCGCCGGCGACCAGCGCGCTCATGTCGAGCTCGATAAGGTCGCGGTCGCGCAGCGTACTCGGCACGTCGCCGGCCACGATACGCTGGGCGATGCCCTCGACGATAGCAGTTTTGCCGACGCCCGGCTCGCCGATGAGCACGGGGTTGTTCTTGGTGCGGCGGGACAGGACCTGAATGGTACGGCGGATCTCGTCGGTACGGCCGATGACCGGGTCAAGCTTGCCGGCGCGGGCAAGGTCGCAGATATTGCGACCGTACTGCTCCAGCGCCTCAAACTGGGTCTTGTCCTCGGCAGACGTCACGCGGTCATCGCCGCGCAGCTCCTCGTAGACCTGCTCGATGCGCTCCTTGGTGACGCCGGCGTCGCGCAGTACACGACCGGCCTCGCCCTTGTCCTCGGCAAGCGCCATCAGCAAATGTTCAGTCACCACAAAGCTGTCGCCCATCTTGGTGGCCTTCTTCTCGGCCTTCTCGATGACGCGGACGAGCTCGTTGGAAAGACCCATCTGCTGACCCTCGCCGGAAACCTTGGGCGCGTGGTCAATGGCATCCTGCGTGGAGCGTGCAAGCTGAGCCGGGTCGGCACCGATGCGCTCGATGATCACGGAGATATTGCGCTCGCCGGCACCGAGCAGGGCGGACAGCAGGTGAATCGGCTCCACCGCGCCGGCCTGCGCGTCGGCAGCCGTGCTCATGGCGGTCTGCAGCGCCTCGCGCGACGTCATAGCTAGCTTATCGATTCTCATGGAATCACCTCTCTTGGGGTGGCCGCCCTACGGGGCGGCTTCACGTTGTTCGAGAAGTATTGTTGCCAGCTTTGTACGATCTTATACACAAATCTAAGTCTCTATATATAAGATTTTCTGAGTGATTGAAAGATAGGGAGCAGGTGCGCTCACCCGCTACAGCCTCGTCCCCTTACTATCTCAATCTGTAACATCTAGCGGCTGTTTATGGCTCTAGATGTTACAGATCGAGATGAAATGACCAGCGGCACCCGTTTATCTAAATCTGTAACATCTAGTCAGCAAATAGAGCTCTATCTGTTACAAATCGAGACGAACAGAAAACACCCGGATCAAAAATCTAAATCTGTAACACCAGGCCCACTTTTAGCGGCCAAGATGTTACAGATCGAGACAGACCGAAAACCACCACAAAGAGGACAGGCACCTTTGTTGTGGTCGCGGTCTCTACTCCTTCGCCGAACCCGTACTTCCCGATTCGACGGTCCAGGGCATCTCATCCTCGAACAGCCATGTACGGGCAGACCCACTATCGCGTGCAGTCTGCGGGTCAGGCAAGCAGGTCTGTTTATAGGCATCTTGGATACACTGACCCATAAAATCGTTGAGCTCGGTCTGGTCGCCCTCCATGACATAGGCGACATCGCCGTCCATGATGTAGATGCCCGGACCCTCATTGCCCTCGTAGCCCGGATCGTACGAGACATCACATAACTTTGCGCCGTTTGCAGTGTCCAGCTCGATGGAAGAGTGGCATCCGCCAACCATGTCGTTCGCTTTTGCCCGATAGGACGCATACCCGTACCAACGCTTAAATGTTTTGCCCTTGAGTAGCTCGGACGCCCTATCGATCAGGCTTGTATCCGTGGTATAGCGCATGGCCCCAAGCTGAATACGCGGATAATTGCTAATACCCAGCACAGCCGGCTGCTCATCAAAATCAACGGTAATGGTCTCGGGCTTGTCGTCGCCGGTCAGAAGTTCGACAGATTGAGTCACAGGCTTGACCACCGGCTCCGTCACCGCAGCAGGTAGAAATGCCATACCGACAGCGCCCGCGCCAACCACAGCGATCGCAAGCGCCAAGACAATCAATCCAATACGGGCAGAACGGCTCACGGCAAAACACCCCACAATGCAAACCTTCGCCACCTGTACTAATGATACCGCCAGCTAACACTATTACCAAAAGAAGCCGCGCGCTCCTCACCACCACAAAGGGGACAGGCACCTTTGTGGTGGTTTTCGACGCTAACGGTCGACCATCTCGCGCCATGAGATTAAACTTGAATTGTTCTCTGAACATATCCATTTCTGCCTATCCTCAACAGATCTTTGTCTCGAGGAGCGCATATGAAGCCGCCTCATTCCACCGGTCGCAACGTCATCGCCATTCTCGCCATACCCATCGTGATGCTCTTCCTTATCGTCATCACGCCCTTTTCTTTTGGTATCGCCTCGCCCTTCGATCTTTGCGGGATGATCGACGCCGGCTCGCGTGCCACCTCGCTTTCCTTTATCTGTCGCGGCGTGTTTTACGAAGATGGAATTCCCACCGGAATTTGGCGGTCAAAGTTGCCACTGCTCGGAACGATTGATGGATGCTTCCCCCATTTCAGCCTTGAACCTCAGACGATGAATTATTTGATCGACGACCAGCCCCTCGACTCCATCACCCTCGCCTACGACTATGCTCCAAACACCGACGAGTGCCACATGAACCAAGTCCTCGACAAGCTACTTGGGCAGTGCGGGCTCACCGAGGAGGCCGGTCGAACCATCGATAGCGACCAGCAATTAAAGCGAACAGAACTCCGCCGTGTCGGAAAAATCAAAGGGCGAAGTGGGGCCGCCTACTGGGATGCCTGGGCAATACGCGACAAGAGCGAATTCGGGCACAGCACCTATATGATCACCGTCTACACCAGAGACGGAATCAAGGGCAGTGTTGACGATTTCGCGTCATCCAAACTCGGCATCCCCAAAACAACCAAACCCGCCAACTCGGATGAAATCCTGTAGAGGCGCTCATTGGAATGTCGCTCAACGTGCACACCGACATTGAGCTCACCCCCACCGCCGCCAAGGTGCC
>CABSBA010000089.1 GCA_902475825.1 uncultured Collinsella sp.
GCGCATCTGGTGGTGTTCCCCATGTGCGCCATGCCGCTCGTGCTGCTGGCTGCCTCGCGTATGGTGTCGTTCGTCAAGAACTACTTCCTGGAGTACGACGGCCATGACGATGAGCCCAAGCCGTATCTGGGGTTCTTCTTCCAGAGCACGGGCATGGGCCTGATCCTGTCGCTCGTGACCTACCTGTGCGCCCAGCTGGTGCGCACCGCCGCATTCCCCGACGCGTCCATGTTTGAAGAGCAGCTCTTTACCGGCTGCTTTAACATTGCGGCCATCGTTTGCCTGATTGGCAACATGAGCGCCGTGATTTACCTGATGGTGCTGTTCTGGCGTGACGAGCACGACCTCAATACGTCGGGTACCGCCATGAACGTCATTGCCGTCATGATTTCATGCGTGGCGTACTGCATCGCCGCGGTGCTGCTCACCATGTCGGTCATGGGGTAGATGGTCGCGTGCAAAACACGAAGCAAAAGGCGAGCACCAAGCAAAAGTTGACCATCGCGGCCATCTTTGGCGCCATGGGCCCTGGCCTTCTGGCGGCGCTTTCGGGCAATGACGCCGGCGGCATCGCCACGTATTCCAGCGCCGGTGCCAGCTATGGCTACAAGATGCTGTGGATGCTTCCCGTCATGACCGTGCTGCTTATCGTGACGCAGGAGACTGCGGCGCGTTGTGGCTGCGTCACAGGCAAGGGCCTGGCGTCGCTCATTCGCGAGCGCTTTGGCGTGCGCAGGAGCGTGCTGGCCATGGCGGCGCTGCTGATCGCCAACACGGCCGTGACCATCTCGGAGTTTGCGGGTATCGCGAGCGGCCTTGCCCTCTTTGGCGTGCCGGCGAGCATCTCGGTGCCGCTGGTGGCGCTGCTGGTTTGGATGCTTACCATGTCGGGCAGCTTCCAGCGCATCGAGAAGATTCTGCTGCTGGTGAGCTGCGTGTTTGTGACCTACATCGTCGCTGCATTTATGGCTGGTCCCAGCTGGGGCGAGGTGGCGGTCGACCTGGTTGTGCCCAACATCCAAAACGACCCCAGTTACGTGTCGCTTGTGGTCGCAACGATCGGCACCACCATCGCGCCGTGGATGATCTTCTTGGCGCAGAACAACGTGGTCGATAAGAATGCGGGTGAGGACGATATCGTGCTGCAGCGTATCGACACCGTGAGCGGCTCGATTGCCGCCGATGTCATTGCCGGCTTTATTATCATAACGACCGGTACGGTGTTGTTCCCTGCGGGCATTCAGATCAGCGATGCTGCCGACGCCGCCCGCGCGTTGGAGCCCATCGCGGGCCAGTGGTCCACGGTGCTGTTTGCCTCGGGCCTGGTCGCGGCGAGCTTCTTGGCCGCCTGCGTGCTTCCGGGCGTTACGTCCAGCGCTATCTGCGAGGCATTTGGCTGGGAGCGCGGTGCCGATCGCAGCTGGGACGAGGCCCCGGTCTATCGCGGCATTATTACGGCTATCATTGGCATCTCTGCCGTGCTGGTGCTCATGCCCGGCGTCGACCTGTTCCAGATTATGATGACCTCGCAGGTCATCAACGGCGTGCTTTTGCCTGTGGTCCTGGTGTTTCAGGTGCTTATTGCCGCTGATCGACACATTATGGGCGCCAACCGCAACGGCCGCGTGTGGAATGTGCTCACCTGGGCGACTATCGGTGTGATTACGGTGCTGACGGTCGTCATGTTTGTTCTGCAAGCGATGGGCTACAGCGCGTAGCGCTTCTTTTGGACTCTAAACAGGTCGCCGCCATGGGCTGCGGCCTGTTTTTTTGCCCACGGCCTCTCGGAGTCGGCTCGAAAAGAGCGATTTTGGGTTGTTTGCTGCGGGTGGAAGCAGATTTGGCTGCGCGTTACTTGTCGGTGCCTAGCTTGTGCGGTTTGTAGGCGAGGGCGCTGACGAGTGCATCGGCAGCGGATTTGACAGCCGCCGGCTGCGGATCGTTAACGTGATCCTCGGGATGCACGGGCAGGTCCTTCTTGACGGCATCGTGGATGAGCTTAAGGTACTCGGTCACACCCGCGTTCGAGAGGTGCGTGCCATCGCCGTCGAACAGATCATTGCGGTTGGCACTATATCCGTACCAGTCGATAACGCGAACGTTTTTGTAGCGCGCGGCGGCGTTGGCGATGGCCTGATTCGTGGACCCGACCCACGGCTGCGGGCTACGCGTGTTTACAAATACGACAATACGCTGCTCGCCGGCGTCGGCCATGATCGCATCGACCTGGGCGTCCGTTACCAAACCGTTGGTGCCCAGGGCAAAGACCACGATCTTGCCGGCAAGGTTCTGCTGGATATAGCCCTCAAATGTCGCGCGGCCCGCATCAAACTGGCGGCCCTTTTCGGCATCGATATGACTGTGCGGGAACACACCGTCAAAGGAATCAACGGCGCGCAGCGACACGGAGTCACCGATCATCAACAGGTCGTAGGAGCCATCGGGGAAGCCGTCGTTGTCCTTGTCGGTGTCGTCGGCCGCCTGCTGGTCGGTGGGCGCGGTGTTTTTGGCTTCCTTGTTCAGAACTTCGGCGCCCTCGCCGCTCAGTGCAGACGTTTCGGGCACAAAGATCAGGCCGCCCAGTGCAACGACCAACACGACAGTGCAGGCTGCGCAGACAGGGACGTGCGCGCGTGCCCAGTTGGCGGGCGTGGTGGTGCCATCGCGGAATTCGGCGACAGTGCGGCCGAAGGCGCCCTTCCTAAACGGCGTTTCGATAAAGCGATAGGAGCACTCGGCTACGGTGACCACCACAAGTACCTGTAAGATGTACTGCCACCAGGGCGTATCGCTGATGTTGGCGACCGGGTTCATAAGCAGCAGCAGTGGATAGTGCCACAGATAGATACTGTACGAGCGCTTACCAACCCACACGAGCGGCTCGGCGGACAGCGCGCGGGCAACCATTCCCTGGGGCTGCACGCAGGCCGCGATGACCATGAGCGTGAGGATGGAGCATAACAGCGTGCCGCCGCGATACTGAAACGCGGTGTAGCCGTTGGTGAGCGCGACCATGGCGGCAAGGCCAACAAGACCCACGACGCCCAACACATCGATGGATGCGGGCGAGGACCAAAAGCGCACGAGGGCGCTCGGCTGTGCCGGGGTGGTATCGGCTGATTCGTCGACCTTCTTGCCAGGCTTGTCCTCGGCGTTCTTGCCATGCTTGGCGGCGCCAGCCAGGCGATTGAGTCCCAAACGATGAGCGAGACGCACCGGCGCCAGGTCGCGATCGGGGATAAAGGCCATCCAGGCACCCAGCAGCAGCGAGAACACGCGGGTGTCGGTGCCGTAGTACACGCGGCTGGGGTCGGCGGCAGGGTTGTAAAGCACCATCATGGCGAGGGCGGATGCCGCGGCAAGGCCCAGAACCACGCGGCGCGTGTTGGGCTTGCTCACATGCATGGATACCATGGCAAACAGCAGTGGCGGCCAAATCAGGTAGAACTGTTCCTCGATGGCAAGCGACCAAAAGTGCGTGAGCGGCGAGGGGTCGCCCAGAGCATTGAAGTACGAGACGTTTTGGGCAATCTGCCACCAGTTGTTGAAGAACAACAGCGACGGCAGGATGTCGGGGCGCATCTTGGTGAGCATCACGTGGTTAAAGATGGTGCACAGCGCGCAGGTCACGAACACTACCGTTACCACGGCGGGGACCAGGCGACGGATGCGGCGAATCCAGAAGCTCTTAAGATCGATGCGGCCGGTCTTAGCGACTTCGTTGAGCAGCAAGCGCGTGATCAGATAGCCCGAAAGCACAAAGAAGATCGTGACGCCGAGCAGGCCGCCCTGAGCCCACGTGAGGTTGAGGTGATAGAGCACCACTGCGACGACGGCAAGCGTGCGCAGGCCGTCGAGGGCGGGGATATAGCGAGATTTGGGGCGCGTGGGTGCTTGTTCTTTTGCGGCGCCGTTGGTGCGGGCGCCCTTGTTGGCGGGCACGCGATGAGAGCCTGCGGCACGGCTCGGCTCGGTGGCTTGTCGGCTAGCGCGCGAACGTTCGTGCGGCGCTCGTTGATCGCTCGCGTGGCGTGAGCTGCGCGAGCTCGATCGCGGGAATTGTTCCATAAAACATCATCCAATGACGAGAATAATCAGCACGTTTTCATTGTAACCGCCTGCTCCTGTGAATGCTTGCTGCCGGCGCAAGCTCAAGTGCGCGTCCACATCAAAGTGAACTAAAGTTATAGAGGCGCGAGAGCGCACGATTGACGGCCAACAGCGGGCGCAGAGCCCGCGGACGAGGAGGTTTCCATGGCAGATCGCGGCATCGTTGCGGTGTTCGGCAGCATGAACATGGACCTTTCGGTGGCGTGCGAGCGCATGCCGCGTGCGGGCGAGACCGTCGGCGGCAGCGGATTTATCAGCAATGCCGGCGGCAAGGGCGCCAATCAGGCCGTAGCTGCCGCGCGTATGGGCGCGTGCACGCACATGATCGGCGCGGTCGGCTGCGACGCATTCGGCACGTCGCTCGTGGCGGGGCTCCAAGACGCCGGCGTGGACTGTGGCTTTGTAGCGCGTCGCGATGACGTGGAGACGGGAACGGCGACCATCATTCGCTGCGAGGGCGACAACCGCATCGTGCTGTCGCCGGGCGCCAACCATGCGCTTGCGGGCGAGGACGTTGCCTGCGCGCTGAGACGTCTGGTGACCGATGAGCTCGACGGCGACGTCAGCGATATTGCCCCGGCTGCCGGAAGCGTCTTTATCGCCCAGGGCGAATGTGACCTTGCAGCGACTGCCGAGGCGCTTGTTTGCGCTCACGAGCTGGGGTTCTATACGGTCTTTAATCCGGCGCCTGCCTGTGAGTTGCCTGCGGAGGTCTGGTCTGCAGTCGACCTGGTCTGCCCCAACGAGACCGAGTGCCAGGTGCTGACGGGCATCTTGCCCGCGGATGATGCGAGCTGTGTCGCGGCGCTCAATGCCCTGCTCGCCAAGGGTGCCGGAGCTGCGGTCATCACGTTGGGCGGCGCCGGGTCGGTTACGCTTGGCGATGACGGCGAGCTGCTGCGCATGCCGGCGCTTTCGAGTGCGGTGGTCGATACGACGGCCGCGGGCGATACATTTATCGGTGCGCTTGCCGCGGCTCGTCTGGAGGGCCTGCCGCTCTTTGAGTGCATGGCGGCGGGCGCACGCGCCTCGGCGGTGACGGTGTCGCGCCTGGGCGCACAGCAGTCGATTCCCACGCGTGCCGAAGTTGAGCGCGTGTTTGATTTAGACGATTTAGTACAAGACGGAGAAGCGGAGTAGAACAATGGCAATTAAGAAGCTGATCCTTGATCTGGATATGGGCGTGGACGATGCGATGGCGCTTGCCTATGCCATCGCGAGCCCCGAGGTGGAGCTCGTCGGCATTACCACGTGCTTTGGCAACGTGCGCGTCGACCAGTCGGCGCATAACTGCTTGGCGGTGCTCGACCTGTTGGGTCGTCCCGAGGTGCCGGTGTACCTGGGTGCCGACCGTCCTCTGCAGGCGACTGAGCCCTATACGCCGCCGGCGTCCACCGCGCTCATTCACGGCAAGAACGGCATCGGCGGCGCGAGCGTGCCCGCGTCGCCCTACGAGCCGGTGGGGGCGACGTCTGCCGACGGCAACGCTGCGGTCGATTATCTGATCGATGCCGCGCGCACCTATGGTCCCGATCTGGTTTACGTAGCGACCGGCCCGCTTTCCAACCTGGCGCTTGCCCTGGAGCGCGATGCGGCAGCGGTGATGTCTATCGGCCGCGTGGTGGTTATGGGCGGCGCCCTGACCGTGCCCGGCAACGTGAGTGCGGGCGCCGAGGCCAACATGGCAAGTGATCCCGAGGCGGCCGACGCCGTGCTGCGTTCGGGCCGCAAACTCACTATGGTGGGTTTGGATGTGACGCATCGCGTGGTGCTCACGCGTCGCGACATTGCCGGCTGGACGGGCTCGGGCACCATGGCGGGCTGCGCATTTGCGAGCATGGTCGAGCACTACATTGGCTCGTACGAGATGAACGCCCCCTACCTTGGTGGCTGCGCGCTGCACGATCCGCTTGCCGTCGCCGTGGCGATTGACCCCACGCTCGTGGGTGCGCTCGGCTGCAATCTGCGTGTTGATCTGCTGGGCGAGTATCGCGGCCGCACCATTTGCGATGAGCACCGCCTGTCCGATCCGGACAAGAGCGCGCTTGTGGCACTGACCGTGGATGCCCCGCGCTTCCTGTCCGAGTTCAAGACGCGCATGGCCCGTGTCCTTGGCTAAGTTGTCTTTTTGGACGGGGCTTTTTTGACTGGTATGATTGGTGCGGCCATTCGAACCAGCTAAAAGAGCCCCGTCCCAAATTGACTACCGAGAGGATCTGCCATGGAGCGCATTGCGAGTTTTTCCGTTGACCATCTGCTGCTTGAGCCCGGCGTGTATGTGAGCCGCATCGACCGCGATCCGGCGACCGGCGCCGCTGTCACCACGTTTGATCTGCGCCTGACCACGCCCAACAAGGAGCCGGTCATGAACACCGCCGAGTGCCACACCATTGAGCACCTGGGCGCGACGTTCCTTCGCAATCATGCCGAGTGGTCGAGCCGCATTGTCTACTTTGGCCCCATGGGCTGCCGCAC
>CABSBA010000090.1 GCA_902475825.1 uncultured Collinsella sp.
CTTCCAGCACCGGGCAGGCGTCAGCCCATATACCTCACCTTTCGGTTTTGCATAGGACAAACAAGCGTGCCTCGCGCCACGTCGGGCCCCAAAATGACGTCGATCTCCGCAATAACACCCAACTGCAGCGGCGCTGGCAGAGCTCGCGGTGCTGAAAACTCCGTTTTTTGCACGGCCCAGGCGGGGGTACATCAAGACCGGAAAGAACATCTCAACTTTTTTATGCAATCTGCAACTGGAAGTATGCAAAACACCAAGAGAAAGCATTGCCGATGTCCCAATTGAGCGCGCGGCGCAGCAGCACCTGCGCCCAAATCCAGCAGAGCGGGGACGCTCCTAACGAACCCCCATCGACAAACAAACGCGGCTCGAGCGCCATCTCAAAATAGGCTGCCCGAGCCGCGTTTAACGGTACGACATGAATATTAGCGCTCGTAAATCAAGTTGCCTGCCAGGTAGGTGGCCTGAACCTTGGTGGCCTGGAGCTCTTGGGGGTCGATGGTGAGCGGGTTTTGGTCTAGGACTACCAGATCGGCGTATTTGCCGGGTTCCAGGCTGCCGAGGTTTTGCTCGTCGCCCGCTGCATAGGCGCTGCCCAGGGTGTAGTTGCGCAAGGCTGTTGCCGCATCGATGCGCTCGCTCGGCAACCAGCCGCCCTCGGGCCAGTGGCTTTTGGGGTCTTGGCGCGTGATAGCCGTGTAGAGCACGTTCATGCTGGTAACGGCTGTGATGGGGCTATCGGTGCCGAAGGCTTGGCGGATGCCGCGCTGCTTATAGGTCGCAAACGGCCACATGATGCGGCTGCGCTCCAGGCCCAGATCGCGCTCCGGTCCACCCGGGTCGAGTGTAATGTGGCAGGGCTGGCTCGAAGCAACCACGTTGAGCTTGCGCAAGCGGTCGATGTCCTCGGGCAGAAGGTCCTCCAGGTGCTCGAGCGTGTTATGGCCGTGCTGGGGCAGGCCGTACAGATCGGCCGCTTCCTCGAAGATATCCAGCGCGGCATGAATCGCACCGTCACCAATGACGTGGATGCGCACGGTGTGACCGCGCTCCGCAGCCGCCAGAACCAGTTTGCGCATGCGCTCAGCCGGAACCGTCAGACGGCCCTGGTCGCCCGGGAACCGCGGATTGGTATAGGGCTCGGTGAGATATGCCGTGTGTTCGCTCGACACGCCGTCGAAGAACTGCTTGAAACCCGGCGCCGAAAGCAGCGCGTTGTTCGCGTAACGTACCTGGAGCTCTTCTAGACGCGACTGGTCATCCAGCAGCGTGGGGAACAGATGGGCACGAATGCCCAGCTTGCCGGCCGTCTGCAGTTTGTCGTAGACATCGTCGCGGATAAAATCACAGCCCGGCATGGGCATGAGCGACATATCGCATATCGAGGTGATGCCCTGCTCGGCCATCCGCCTCATTTGATCGCCGTAAGCGCTTGCGATGCGATCCTCGCCCAGCCACTCAAGGCAGCGCGGTAGCAGCTGCATGGCAGCCGCCTCGTGAGCAATGCCCGTGAGCTCGCCGTTTGCATCCTTGTCGTAGCTACCGCCCGCCGGCGGCTCGCTGTCGCGCGTGACGCCGAGCGCCTCGAGTGCACGGCTGTTGAGCCAAAGCGTGTGCCCGTCGCCCGAATACATAACGCAGGGACGATCGGGGAACGCCGCATCGAGCGACGCCTTGGTCGGATGCTCGGGCGGGTCCCAACGGTAGTCGCGCCAGCCCTGCGTCACAACCCAAGCGTCGTCGGGCAGGTCCTGGGAAAACTCGAGTGTGTGCTGCACCAGCGCCGCCTCGGACGTGCCCATATCCATGAGCATGTACGGCGAGGAACCAACCGAGGTATGGAAGAAGTGCAGATGAGCGTCATGGAAACCGGGGCAGACAAACTGCTCGCCGTAGTCGAGAACCGGCGTGGCGGCGGGAGCGGCGGCGATCACGTCATCGGGCTTGCCGACTGCGACGATACGGTCGCCTGCGATGGCAATCGCCAGCTCGCAGGCAGTATCGATGCCGTCTTGCGCGGTAAAGACGTTCTTGGAGCGGATAATCCGATCGATATGTGGCATGGGCATCCCCATTTCTGGCAGGAAATTCAACACCCCCGAGTGTACTCCCCCGCCTCGGTTACAAAATGCCAAGCGGCAAACGGCAGCTTTGCCAGGCCAAGTGGCAGGTGGCATACTGGAAAGAGCTTGTACGATTTTGCGATAAACCAGTAAGGAGCAAATCGACCATGACGAAGACCAAGGCACAGCAGATTATGGCGGCGACCGAGGCTCGCGCGGCTGACGACGTCACCGCGGCCATCCAAGATATCGCCGCCGAGTTTGAGCCCTACATCATCAAGCAGCGTCGGCACTTCCATAAGCACCCGGAGCTGAGCCTCGTCGAAGAGCGCACGACTTCTGACATCGCCAACCAGCTCGACGCCATGAATATCCCCTACGAGCGTCCGCTCAAGACGGGCCTGGTGGCGACCCTTCGCGGCACCGCGCCCGACGCCTATCGCGAGGACGGCACGCCGCGCCGCCGCATCCTGCTGCGCGCGGATATCGATGCCCTGCCCGTCACCGAGCAGACCGGCGAGGAGTTCGCCAGCGTCAACGAGGGCTGCATGCACGCCTGCGGCCACGACTGCCACATCGCCATGATGCTCGGCACGCTGCAGATCCTGCGCCATATGACCGACGACATCCACGGCGAGGTCCGCATCGTCTTCCAGCCCAGTGAGGAAAACGGCCAGGGCGCGAAACTCATGATCGGCACGGGCGTGCTCGACGGCGTCGATGGCGCCTACGCCGCGCACATCTGGAGCGAGGTCGACGCCGGCACCGTAAGCTGCGAGCCCGGCCCGCGCATGGCCAATACCGACTGGTTCCGTATCGATGTCCGCGGTACCTCGTGCCACGGCGCCATGCCCCAGCGCGGCCACGACGCCGTCATGGTGGCCGCCGAGATCGTCAATGCCCTGCAGACCATCGTTTCGCGCGAGATCAGCCCCTACGAGCCGGCTGTCATCACCGTCGGCGAGCTGCACGGCGGCACCGCGCGCAACGTTATCGCCGGCACGGCCTACCTCGCCGGCACGGTGCGCACCTACGGCGATTCGACCCACGAGGAAATGCCGGAGCTTATGCGCCGCATCGTTGAGCATACTGCGGCCGCCTTGGGCGCCGAGGCAGAGCTCACCGACTATACCATCGCCAACTACAAGGTCGAAAACGACGCAGCTTCGAGCGAGCGCTGCCGTCAGGCCGTAATCAAGTGCCTGGGCCCCACCGGTCAAGGCCATTACCGTGGCACGCTCTCGGGCGAGGATTTTTCGGAGTACCTGCGCCGCGTGCCGGGCGTGCTCGCCTTTGTAGGTACGCGTAACCCCAAGATTGGCGCCACGTACGCCCAGCATTCCTGCTTCTACAAGATTGACGAGTCGGTACTGGCCAAGGGTTCCATGGTAGCCGCCCAGTATGCCATCGACTTTTTGGCCGAGCCCACGCAAGAGGAGCTCGACGGCCCCGCGATCACCGCGGTCGCCGAAACCAACCCCGATCTGGCCGCCAAGTTGCGCTCTGCCAAGGCGACGACCGCCGAGGCTCGCGACGCCATCCATGATGCCCGCACGGCTCGCCATGCCGCAATCAAGGGCATCCACGAAGCCCGCGCCGCCGCTCGTCACGAGGATAAGCACGGCGAGTAGTCGTCACGCCCATCTATAACAGTCTGGCTATAGCAAAGCGGGGGCGGACGTTTCGAAACGTCCGCCCCCGCTCATTTGTCAAGCGTTATTTCTACCATTTCTACCCCGTCCCCAAATGGCAGGCGGCATGCTACTCGTCCTGAGGGTCCTCATCGGAACTTGACTCGGGCGCCGGCTCAGGCGCGGGCGCCGGCTCAGGTGCAGGTGCCGACTCGGGCGCCGGCTCGGGCTCGGGCTCAGGCGCAGGCGCAGGCGCAGGCTCAGGCACGGGCGCCGGCTCGGGCGCGGGCTTGGGCTCAGGCGCGACATCCGGAGCACTGTAACCCGAGGGAGTGGACTTCTTCTCAAAGGGCAATACAAAGGTCAGGACGTCATCCTTGTCCTCGTCGGCCCACTCGCTTGCATAACGCGCGACCCAATAGCCAACGGCACGGTGCTTGAGCATCTTGCCAAAGACTGTAAGAAACACGGTGACAAAAGCGACCAGCACCAGGAACAGCACGAGTGTGATGCCACCGCCGGCAACAATCGCCTCAATACCCGTAGGACGATAGTAGTAGCTATACATACCGACAGAGGCAACGGCGCCAAAGACGACCGTCAAGATCCATGTGACAACGTTGGCGACCAGGCCCGTCAAAAACTCGGGAAGGAACGAAGCACAGAACAGCTTGGTCTTATTGTTCTTAAAGGCTGCCCAAACCTTATCGAGCGAAAACGCGCTCTCGACGCGACCGGTCACCGCAAAGTGCATCACGGCAATGTCGGCGAACATCTTAAAGAAGACCCCCAGAACCGCCGTGGCAATCATAGCCAGGACAAGCAGGCCAAGCGAGCCAAACAGCGCAGCCTCGAGCGCATAAGAGCCGTAATAAGAATACGAGCCCGCAGCGCCAATTACCACGCCCTCCACCAGCGAAAGCACTACACCGATAATGGGAATGGCAGCGATAAACTCGAGCACGACCGAAATAACGCTCGAAAAGATTCCGAGACCAAACGACGTGGAACGCATCAACGGACGCTCCATGCCGTCATCGATCTTAAGCGACAGGTCGCGACCCCACTCGATGCCAAAGCCCGAACCGCACACGCTCGCCACGTAGGCAGCCAAAAAGCCGATGGCAGCCGCAATACCGCCGATAACGGGGATGAACAGCACGAGTACCGACACGACACAGATAAGCGCCGGCAAAAAGGCAATCTGGCACACGCGCTGCAGCACGCCCGGAGTCTTGGTCATATCCTCAAACGCCTGAGCCGTGCAGCCCTTGGACGCGTTCGCGACAGGTTGAGGAACAAACTGCTGAGGCTGAGGCTGACCCTGAGGGGTGGAAGCCGCAGCACCGACATTGGGGGCACCACACACGCCGCAGAACTTGTCGTTATCGCCCATGGGGGCGCCACACTGCGAACAGAACATCGAAATCATCCCTTCGTATCTAGAGCGAATCACCTGGATCGCAAACGATGTCTTTGGCATCATTATCACCCAATGTGAGGACAAATACTCTTAGATGACGTATTTGCAACGCGCGAGGCGCTTTTCGATTGTTTGATGAGTGTGTCCGCGCTAGTTCGTGCCGCGGAAACCCTTGCCGACGATCTCGGAACTGTCGACGATCGTGATAAAGGCACCCGGATCGACCTCGCGCGCATAACGGCGCAGCTGCACGGCCTCGCGACGGCTCAGCACGCTCATGATCACCGTCACGCACTTGCCCGAGAAGGCACCGTAGCCGCGACTGATGGTCGCCGTGCGGTTGAGATGCTTGACGATAAACTCCTCGACCTTAAGGGGCTCGGAACAAATGATCGTGCAGACCTTACGAAGATGAATGCTCTCGATGGCCTTGTCGACCACGAGCGTCTTGGCAAACAGGCCGAGCACGCAATACAGACCGATACGCGGACCATACAAAAAGGCCGCGATGGTCACGATGCCGATATCGACCAGCAACAGCGCGCGACCAATCTCGAGTGTGGTACGGCGTTTGAGGATCATAGCGAGGATGTCCGTGCCGCCCGTGGAGGCGCCAATGTCAAAGACGATGGCGCTGCCGAGTGCCGGCAAAATGACAGCAAAGCATAAGTCGAGCCACATATCGCCCGTCATCGAAACATCAGTCGGGATGAACAGCTCAAACAGCGAAACGTAGGCAGAAAGAGCAAAGGAGGCGAAGACGCTCCAAAGAATCGCCTTGCGATCCAAGAAGATGAAGCCCAGGACGACCAGGACCGCGTTGATAATCCACATAAAGACGCCGACGGGCAGGGTCGGGAACAGCGTGGACAGAATGACCGACACGCCCGAGGTGCCGCCAAAAGCAAAGTGATTAGGGGTTTTAAACGCAACGATGGCAAAGGCCGTAAGAATCAGGCCCAGATTGAGCTCGGCGAAAAAGCGCGGGAAGCCTGGCTCCTGGCTACGCTTTTGGCCGGCACGCTCGCCGCGCTCGATATCGGTGCGATCAACCACGCGCTCCATCGGCACCACGGGAGGACGATGTACCTCCTCGGCAGCTCGCGATGCCGCCTCTGCCGCGGCAGCCTCAATCGCCCATGCCTGGCTTTCTGTTTCGTGCTCGTCAGCCATTACGGCAACCCCTCGTTAACAATTTGGAAACAATGCGCCCATTAGGGTAACGCGGAACGCGAAGATTGCAACCCTTAGTTAGACGAGCGGTATGCCTGCATCGGGGGCATATAGAAAACGGTCGACCGCACTTTTGCTTGCGCGGTCGACCGTTTAGCGTTTTCGCAGGTAAAACCTATCGAAACAAACCTGTCCCTATTTGGTAGGTTACTCGTGCTGGCTGGTGCGGTGCTCGTACTCCTCGGGGGTGATGACATCCTCGATGCGCAGGTTGAC
>CABSBA010000091.1 GCA_902475825.1 uncultured Collinsella sp.
GAAAGCACTTAATGTGCTTTCCGTCTTGCGCAGGACTGTAGAGCAGCAAACTTAATATATTTCGCCGCCCCTCTGCCAAGCCCAGGCGACTCCACGCACTTTACCTGCGTAAACAATGTGAGTGAAATATGAATCTCGATGGATACGCCCGCACCCGTGTATACTAAACAGCTGTGTGTAACCAGGGGAGTATTCTGGCTGGACAAAATGCCTGCTTAATAGGGTTGTCAGGTAGTCCGGACGCAATACAAGACTGGGGAGCACGTCGTGTAAGTAGTGGTCCTCTAGGGGCGTACGCTCGGTGGTGTACGCATTGTCCCAAGACCACGCGAGAGTTGGGATCATATCTTGATCAGCATGATTCTCGGCCGCAAGATTGGCATGACCCAGGTTTGGGACGAGGACGACAACGTCGTTCCCGTCACGGTCATCCAGGCTGGCCCCTGCGCTGTCTCGCAGGTTAAAACTCAGGCAACCGACGGCTATGACGCCGTCCAGATCGGTTTCGGCGACATCAAGGCCAAGAACGTGAACAAGCCCATGGCTGGTCACTTCGCCAAGGCCGGCGTCGAGCCTGTCCGTTTCCTTCGTGAGGTCCGCGTCGAGAACGGCGAGGAGCACAAGGTCGGCGAGGTCGTCACCGTCGCTGATTTCGCTGATGTCGAGAAGGTCGACGTCATCGGTACCTCCAAGGGTAAGGGCTTCCAGGGTCGCATAAAGCGCTGGGGTCAGCGCCGCGGTCCTATGACGCATGGTTCTCACTTCCAGCGTCACCCCGGTTCTATCGGTCAGTGCGCCTATCCTGCGCGCGTCCTCAAGGGCGTCAAGATGGCCGGTCACATGGGTAACGAGCGCGTTACCGTCAAGAACCTTTCCGTTGTCCGCATCGATGCCGAGCAGAACCTCATCTTGGTCAAGGGCGCTGTCCCGGGTGCCAAGAATGGTCTCGTCGCCATCCGTATGGCCTAAGGGCCCAGCCCATTTAGCCCAGCGTCATACCAAGGAGAACACTTAAATGGCAAAGTTTGAAGTAAAGAACAGCGAGGGCAAGAAGGTCGCCGAGGCCGAGCTCGCCGCTGAGGTGTACGGCATCGAGCCGAACATCCACGTTATGCACCACATCGTCAAGTGCCAGATGGCCTCTTGGCGTCAGGGCACCCAGTCCGCTAAGGGCCGCTCTGAGGTTTCCGGTGGCGGCAAGAAGCCTTGGCGTCAGAAGGGCACCGGCCGTGCCCGCCAGGGTTCCATCCGTGCTGCCCAGTGGCGTCACGGTGGCGTTGTCTTCGCCCCCAAGCCCCGTTCCTACGCTAAGCGTATGAACAACAAGGAGGTTAAGCTGGCTATGCGCTCTGCGCTGTCCGCCAAGCTGGCCGATGGCGAGCTCGTGCTCGTCGACGACTACGGCTTCGAGAAGCCTTCCACCAAGGCTGCCGTCGCCATGCTCAAGGCTCTCGGCCTTGAGGGCAAGCGTCTGACCATCATCGTTCGCGATGAGGACGTCAACGCCTACCTGTCGTTCCGCAACATTCCCAAGACGTTCATCATCACCGCCGACGAGGCCAACACCTACGATCTCGTCAACAACAACGCCGTGCTGATGCCCGCCGACATCGCCGCTCACTTCGGGGAGGTGCTTGCATAAATGACCGCCCACGAGATCATCATCCGTCCGATCGTGTCCGAGCGTTCCTTCTCCGGCATGGAGCAGAACAAGTACACGTTCGAGGTCGCCAAGGATGCTAACAAGTATCAGATCAAGGACGCTGTCGAGGAGATCTTCGGCGTCAAGGTCGTTCGCGTGAACACCCTGACGGTCAAGCCCAAGACCAAGCGCGTGCGCTATGTCGCCGGCAAGACCCGTTCTTGGAAGAAGGCCATCGTCACGCTGGCCGAGGGCGACACCATCGAGGTCTTTGGCAACCAGGCCTAAGACTCGCTGCTGTTGAGTGAGCTCATGCCTCCCAAATAGGGGAGGCGAGAGCTCAAGGTTTTGGGCGTATAAAATGGACACGCCCGGAGCCGTGTATACGTCCGGTGTCATCGCACCCGAGGCAGAACCTCGAATCCCTGTCTGCGATGGCTAACGGATTCCTATTGAAAGGGATTGTAATGGCTGTAAAGCACCTTAAGCCGACCTCCGCTGGTAGGCGTTGGCAGACGATCTCCGACTTCTCCGAGATCACCTGCACCAAGCCCGAGAAGTCTCTTCTCGAGCCCCTGCCCAAGAAGGCCGGTCGTAACAACAACGGCCGCATCACCACCCGCCACCAGGGCGGCGGCGTGAAGCGTCGTTACCGCGTGATCGACTTCAAGCGCAACAAGGACGGCGTGCCCGCCAAGGTTGCCACGATCGAGTACGATCCGAACCGTTCCGCTCGCATCGCTCTGCTGCACTACGCTGACGGTGAGAAGCGCTACATCCTGGCCCCCAAGGGCCTCGAGGTCGGTCAGACCATCATGTCCGGTTCTGACGCCGACATCAAGCCGGGCAACGCTCTGCCCCTCGCCGACATCCCCGTCGGTACGCTCATCCACGCCGTCGAGTTCCAGCCGGGCAAGGGCGCCGCTATCGCCCGTTCCGCCGGTAACTCCTGCCAGCTGATGGGTAAGGAGGGCAAGTACGCCATCGTTCGTATGCCTTCCTCCGAGATGCGCCGCATCCTCGTTACCTGCCGCGCCACCGTCGGTGAGGTCGGCAACGCCGATCACGCCAACATCGTCATCGGCAAGGCCGGCCGTAAGCGTCACATGAACGTGCGCCCGACCGTCCGCGGTACCGTCATGAACCCTGTCGACCACCCGCACGGCGGTGGCGAGGGCAAGAACCACACCTCTGGTCGTCCCTCCGTTACCCCCTGGGGTAAGCCGACGAAGGGCCTTCGTACGCGCAAGAAGAAGAAGGTCTCGAACCAGCACATCATTCGTCGCCGTAAGAAGTAATTTCGGATACCGAGTTTTAGGAGAAAGCACTTATGAGCAGAAGTCTCAAAAAGGGCCCGTTCGTGGAGACTCGCCTTCTCTCGCGTATCACCGCGATGAACGAGGCTGGCAAGAAGGACGTCGTGAAGACCTGGTCCCGCGCGTCCACCATCTTCCCCGAGATGGTTGGTCACACCATCGCCGTCCACGACGGCCGCAAGCATGTGCCCGTGTATGTTACCGAGTCCATGGTTGGTCACAAGCTCGGCGAGTTCGCGCCGACTCGTACGTTCCGTGGCCACAAGGCCAAATAGGGGGTTAACCGTAAATGGCAACTAAGTCTATTGAAACTGAGGCCACCGAGGTTCGCGCCGTCGCTAAGTACGTGCGTGTTTCCCCCAGCAAGGCCCGCCTGGTGGTCGATCTGATCCGCCGCAAGCCTGTCGCTCAGGCCTTCGACATCCTCCACTTCTGCGACCGCGCCGTCGCCGTGGATGTCGAGAAGGTTCTCCGTTCCGCCGTTGCGAACGCCGAGAACAACAACGGTCTGCGTGCCGACAACCTGGTTGTCGCCGCTGCCTATGTTGACGAGGGTCCGACGCTTAAGCGCATCCGTCCCCGCGCCAAGGGTTCCGCTTCTCGCATTCTGAAGCGTACTTCCCACATCACCGTCGTCGTTGCTCCTCGAAAGGAGGCGTAAAGCTGTATGGGTCAGAAAGTCTACCCCACCGGCTTCCGTCTTGGCATCACCGAGAACTGGCGCTCCCGCTGGTTCGCAGAGAAGGATTACGCTAAGACCCTCGGTAACGATCTCGAGATCCGCAAGTACCTCGAGAAGCGTCTTTCCCGCGCAGCTGTCTCCCGCGTCGAGATCGAGCGCGCTGGCGACAAGGTGAAGGTCATCATCCTCACCGCTCGCCCCGGCGTTGTCATCGGTAAGAAGGGTGCCGAGATCGATACCCTCCGCACCGAGCTCGAGAAGGTTGCTGGCGTCTCCAAGGGCCAGCTCTCCGTCGACGTTGTCGAGATCAAGCGCCCCGAGCTCGACGCCAACCTCGTTGCTCAGTCCATCGCTGAGCAGCTCGAGGGCCGCGTTGCCTTCCGTCGCGCTATGCGCAAGGCTGTCCAGTCCGCCCGCAAGGCCGGCGCTAAGGGCATCCGTATCCAGTGCTCCGGTCGTCTCGGCGGTGCCGAGATGGGCCGTCGTGAGTGGTACCGTGAGGGTCGCGTGCCTCTGCACACCCTGCGTGCCAAGATCGACTACGGCACGGCTGTCGCCAGCACCACCATGGGTGCCTGCGGCGTGAAGGTCTGGATCTACCTGGGCGAGAAGCTCCCGGGCCAGCCTGTTCCCAACCCTGCACTCGAGGGCTCTTCCCGTCCTCGTCGTCGTAACTCCGAGAGGAGGGGTCAGTAGTGCTTGCCCCTAAGCGTATTCTTCACCGCAAGGTGCAGCGTGGCTCCATGAAGGGCCAGGCCAAGGGTAATACCGAGCTGCATTTCGGCGAGTTTGGTATCCAGGCTCTCGAGGCCCATTGGATCACCAACCGTCAGATCGAGGCCGCTCGTATTGCCATGACCCGCTACATGAAGCGTGGCGGTCGTGTCTACATCACGATCTTCCCCGATAAGCCCATCACCAAGAAGCCTGCCGAGACTCGCATGGGTTCTGGTAAGGGTAACCCCGAGGAGTGGGTGGCCGTCGTCAAGCCCGGCCGCATCATGTTCGAGGTCAAGGGTGTTCCCGAGGAGGTCGCTCGCGAGGCTCTGCGTCTTGCACAGCACAAGCTTCCCATCAAGACCAAGATTGTTGCTGCCAAGAACGCTGAGCAGCGCATCGAGAAGGAGATGGCTGAGGAGGCCGCTCTCGAGGCCAAGTGGGCTGCTGAGGACGCCGCCGCCGCCAAGGAGGAGAACTAATGAAGCCCGCAGAGATTCGTGAGCTCTCGGACGCTCAGCTCGTTGAGAAGCTGAAGGAAATGCGCGCCGAGCTCTTTAACCTTCGTTTCCAGATGGCCACCAGCCAGCTGGACAACACCGCTCGCGTCAACACCGTGAAGAAGGACATCGCTCGCGTCCTCACGGAGCAGCGCGCCCGCGAGATCGCAGCGGAGAAGTCCGCTGTCGCCGAGTAGGACCTAAGGAGAGAACATGACTGATTCGCGTAACTCGCGTAAGGTCCGTACGGGTGTCGTTACCTCCGTCTCCGGTGCCAAGACCATTGTTGTCACCATCACCGAGCGCAAGCGTCACCCCAAGTACGGCAAGATGATGACCAGCTCCAAGAAGCTGCACGCTCACGACGAGGAGTGCACGGCTGGCGTGGGCGACACCGTCCGCGTTATGGAGACCCGTCCTATGTCCAAGATGAAGCGTTGGCGCCTCATCGAGGTCGTCGAGCGCGCTAAATAAGCAGTCGCTCTTACGACTTGTACGTTTCCGAAGATGTGCGTATGCCTGGCTTGCATACCACGGGCCGCATAAAGGCTGCGCACCTCTCTTCGGTTCTTAGTTCGGAGGAACATCTACCATGATTCAGATGCAAACCATGCTGAACGTCGCCGACAACTCCGGCGCTCGCAAGATTCGCTGCATCAAGGTGCTTGGCGGTTCCAAGCGTCGTTATGCAGGCATCGGCGATGTGTTCATCGGTGCTGTCCAGGAGGCTACCCCTGGCGCCAACGTCAAGAAGAAGGACGTTGTCCGTTGCGTCGTCGTTCGCACCGTTAAGGAGATCCGCCGCAAGGATGGCTCCTACATTCGCTTTGATGAGAACGCCTGCGTTGTCATCAACAACGATGGTTCGCCCGTCGGCACCCGTATCTTCGGGCCCGTCGCTCGCGAGCTTCGTGACAAGAAGTACATGAAGATCGTCTCGCTCGCTCCCGAGACCCTGTAGTTAGGGGAGATATATGTATATCAAGAAGGGCGATAAGGTCCAGGTTCTCTCTGGTAAGGATCGCGGCAAGCAGGGCGTTGTCCTGCGTGCTCTCCCCGCCGAGAACAAGGTCGTTGTCGAGGGCGTTTCGGTCGTCAAGAAGGCCGTCAAGCCCAACGCTGCCAACCAGCAGGGCGGCATCGTTTCGCAGGAGGCTCCCATCGACGCCTCCAACGTCAATCTCGTTTGCCCCGAGTGCGGTAAGGTTACCCGCGTCGGTCACGAGAAGGACGGCAAGAACAAGCTGCGCGTCTGCAAGAAGTGCGGCGCTGAGCTGTAAGCTGCCCGCAACATCAAGTTGCTAGCAAAGGCCCGGATGCCACGGCACCCGGGCCTTTTTTGATCCCTTGGGGACGGAGGAAAACGGATCATTACTCATTGGGTACTCATTGGGGACAGGCTTAAATGAGTGCCCGTTGTTTGGCAGTCATTGGGGACAGACTTAAATGAGTGGTTGCGCGCGCGAAAGGCTGGCGTGACAGTCGGTCAGCTTGTGCGTTGTTGCGGACTCGGTGAGGCAACGGTTAAAAGGGCAACTGCTGGCTGGCGCGACGGTTCCAAACCGTCAATCTCGCCGCACGCGCGCAGCAGCTTGGAGAAGGCAAACC
>CABSBA010000092.1 GCA_902475825.1 uncultured Collinsella sp.
CTCGCACGGAGAGCACATTAAGTGCTCTCCGGCTCGTGCGGAACTCGCGATCGACCAAATACCAAAGCCCTCGGAACTTAGGATACATGGTTGGAGTCGCTCTGCTGCAAAATTTATCGGTCTGTGACCTATTCCATGTCCCAGGTCGGCTCATCTTCACCACCGTTTAAAAAAAGAAGTACCGGTTGGAGCCGGTACTTCTTTTGGTGCGTTTTTATTTGGCTGTGGCTTTTCTTGTTAGCTTACAGGCCGCAGGCTGCTTTGAGTTCTTTGACTCGATCGGTTTTCTCCCAGGTGAAGTCGGGGTCTTCGCGGCCAAAGTGACCGTAGGCCGCCGTCTTTTCGTAGATGGGGCGACGCAGGTCCAGGTCGCGGATGATGGCGCCCGGGCGCAGGTCGAAGGTCTTCTCCACGGCCTCGACTATCTTGTCCTCGGCAACATGTGCGGTGCCAAAGGTGTCGACCATGATCGAAAGCGGCTTGGACACGCCGATGGCGTAGGCCAGCTCGACTTCGCAGCGGTCGGCAAGGCCGGCGGCGACCACGTTCTTGGCGACCCAGCGTGCGGCGTACGCGGCGGAGCGGTCGACCTTGGTGCAGTCCTTGCCGCTAAAGGCACCGCCGCCGTGACGGCCGTAGCCGCCATAGGTGTCGACGATGATCTTGCGGCCGGTCAGGCCCGTGTCACCCATGGGGCCGCCCACGACAAAGCGGCCGGTGGGGTTCACGTAGATGTCGGCACCATCCCACGGCATGTTCTCGGCAGCCATGACAGGCGCGATGACATACTCGATGAGGTCGTCCTTGATCTTGCCCATGTCCTCGATCTCGGCGGCGTGCTGCGTGGAGATGACGATGGTCGTGACCTCGACGGGCTTGCCGTCCTCGTAGCGCACGGTGACCTGGGTCTTGCCGTCGGGGCGCAGATAGGCCAGGGTGCCGTCGTGACGCACGGCGGAAAGACGCTCGGCAAGGCGGCTTGCCAGGTAGTGCGGCATGGGCATGAGGGTCTTGGTCTCGTTGGAGGCGTAGCCGAACATCATGCCCTGGTCGCCGGCACCGATCAGGTCGATCGGGTCGGTGGTGGCGCCGGTCTGGGTCTCGAAGGACTCGTCGACGCCCTGGGCGATATCGGGGGACTGCTCGTGGATGAGGCTCATAACGCCACAGGTATCGCAGTCAAAACCAAACTTGGCGCGGTTGTAGCCAATGCGGCGGATAACGCCACGGGCAATCTCCTGCACGTCGACATAGGCTTGGGTGCGGATCTCGCCGGCGACGATGACAGTGCCGGTGGTCACGAGGGTCTCGCAGGCGCAGCGGACGTTTTCCACGTTGGCGGGCACGCCGTTGGGCGCAATATAGCCCTGCTCCTGCAGCTCTATTTCTTTGGCGAGGATTGCGTCGAGGACGGCATCGCTGATCTGGTCGGCGATCTTATCGGGATGACCTTCGGTCACCGACTCCGACGTAAACACAAAGGACCCGTGTTGGGGTGGGATGGAACGAAGTTCTTCTGACATGATTGTCCTTTCAAAACGCGTCCCGGCGACCGTTACCATTCCGCCGGGCTCTGTATGCAAGGGGACATCATAGCGCGTAAATCCAACATTCACACCCTTTCCGCACCCACTCATTGGGGACAGGCTTAAATGACCAGCCATAAACTAAGAACCTCCCCAACGACTGGTCATTTAACTCTGTCCCCAATGAGTGGGTCGATGCCCTTTGTGCGGAGGTGGGCATTGTTGCTTTATACTGATGCGGTTAGACATCCATCCTGCAATCGAGGAGATTTCCATGGCATCAGACGTTCGCGTCCGCTTTGCACCCTCACCGACGGGCAAGCTGCACATCGGCGGCGCCCGCACCGCTATCTATAACTGGGCTTTTGCCCGCGCAAACGGCGGCACGTTCATCCTGCGCATCGACGACACCGACCCCTCCCGTTCCACCGACGAGAACACGCAGATCATCCTGCGTGCCATGCGTTGGCTGGGCCTGGACTGGGACGAGGGTCCCGAGGTGGGCGGCGACTTTGGCCCCTATGCCCAGACTGAGCGTCTGGACCTGTACAAGCAGGCCGCCCAGCAGCTCTGGGACGAGGGCAAGGCCTATCCCTGCTTCTGCACCAAGGAGCAGCTCGAGGCCGATCGCAAGGCCGCGCAGGAGCGCAAGGACCCCTTCCAGGGCTATCAGCGCCGCTGCCGCGATCTCGATCCCGAGGAGGCACGCCGCCGCATCGAGGCCGGCGAGCCCTACGTCCTGCGCATCAAGGTGCCCGAGGACCGCGGTGACGTCGTCATCCACGATGCCGTCCATGGCGAGGTGACCTTCGACGCCAAGGAGCTCGACGACTTTGTCATCTTCCGCTCCGACGGCACGCCCACGTACAACTTCGCGACCGTCGTCGACGACGCCATGATGAAGATTACCCACGTCATCCGCGGCGACGACCATCTGTCCAACACCCCGCGCCAGGTCATGGTCTACGAGGCTCTCGGCGCGCCCGTGCCCACGTTCGCCCACATCTCCATGATCCTGGGCGCCGACGGCAAGAAGCTTTCCAAGCGCCATGGCGCCACCTCGGTGGAGGAGTACCGCGACGCGGGTTACCTGCCCGACGCGTTCGTCAACTACCTGGCGCTGCTTGGCTGGTCGCTCGACGGCGAGACCACGATCATCCCGCGCGATGTCCTGGCCAGCAAGTTCTCGCTTGACCGCATTTCCAAGAACCCGGCGACCTTCGATCCCAAAAAGCTCGACTGGGTCAATGCCGAGTACATCAACGGCATGTCCGACGCTCAGTTTGCCGACGAGATCATGGTCCCCGAGCTGCACGAGGCGGGCCTCATCGAGGGTAACGTCGAGTACGGCGAGGACTGGATCGACGCGCTTGCCGCCATCGTCAAGCCGCGCACCAAGATGCCGGCCGACGCCGTGACCGTCGCCGCTCCTATCTTTGCCACGGCCGAGACGCTCGAGTATGACGAGAAGTCCGTCAACAAGGGCCTGGCCAAGGAGGGCATGGGTGCCATTCTGGACGCCGCCAAGGCCGCGCTCGAGGGTGTTACCGAGTGGACCGCCGACGCCATCGACGCTGCGCTTGAGCCGCTGCCCGAGCAGATGGACCTCAAGAAGCGCGTGGTATTCCAGGCCGTGCGCGTCGCCGTCTGCGGCAACATGGTGAGCCCCCCGCTGGGCGAGACCATGGCGCTCGTCGGCCGCGACGACTGCCTGGCGCGTATCGACCGCGCCCGCACGATGGCGCTGTAACAGTCGCGTAAACGCATGTATCCGAGCCCCGCTCACCACGAGTGGGGCTCTTGTTTCTAAAGACGTATGGGATGGGAGGTACAGAGACCATGGCCGAGCAACTGTCACTGTTTGGTTCGCCTGAACCGGAGGAAGCTCCGAAGTCTGCGGCCCCTGCCGCCGCCCCGGCGCAGCCCGATTTCGCACCCGAACCCATCGCCGCCTACTCGAGCGTGGTTCTCGACATCCCGACCCGTGCGCTGTCCGAACCGTTTGCCTATGGCATTCCGCAGTCACTCGCCAACGATGCCCAGATCGGCTCCACCGTTCTAGTTCATTTTGGCAATCGTGCCGCCGCAGGCTACATCGTCGATATTGCACCCGAGCTGGGCGACCTGCAAGGTAACGACGCTCTCGATCCCGCGCGCATCAAGCCTATCGAGGCCATCCTCAGCAAGTCGCTCTTTACCGCCGAGGCAGCTCGTATCGCGCGTTGGATGAGCCGCGAATATGTCGCGACGCTTTCCGAGTGCCTGCGCCTGTTTTTGCCTCCGGGCGGTAGCCCTCGGGTCGTTAAGGGCGATGACGGGGCGTGGACGGTCGAGCGTCCTGCCGTCAAGCCTATTCAAAACCGCTGGGTCATGCTCACGCCTGAGGGTTTCGACTATACGCCGCCCAAGACTGCCGTTCGCCAACGCCAGCTCATCGAGGCGCTCCAGTGCGGCCCGGTCACGACACGCGATCTTAACTTGCTCTACAACAACATGTCGGCGACCATCAAGGCGCTCGAAAAACACGGCGTCGTGGTGGTGGAGGAGCGCCGCGCCTGGCGTGGCTGCAGCGAGCAGACCACGTTGTCCTCAGCAAGCGGCAAGGCGCCGGTCGCGCTCACGAACGGCCAGCAGCAGGCGCTCGCGCAGATTGAGCGCGCTCGCCTGGATGCGCACGGCGACGTGGTGCTCGTGGACGGCGTTACGGGCTCCGGCAAAACCGAGGTCTACCTCTCCGCTATCGAGCGTGTGCTCGCAGCCGGCCGCTCAGCGTGCGTGCTTGTGCCCGAGATCTCGTTGACGGCTCAAACCGTCGGCCGCTTCCGCTCGCGCTTTGGCGAGACGGTCGCGGTCTTCCATTCGCGTCTTTCGGCCGGCGAGCGCCTGGACCAGTGGGACATGGTCGCCAGCGGTGCCGCCCGCGTTGTCGTCGGCGCGCGTTCGGCGCTCTTTTGCCCGCTCAGCGACCTGGGCCTCATCATCATCGACGAGGAGCACGAGACTAGCTACAAGCAGGGCTCCAGCCCGCGATACCATGCGCGCGAGGTTGCTGCCGAGATGGCGCGCCGCTATCGGTGCCCGCTCGTACTGGGCTCTGCCACGCCTTCTGCCGAGGCCCTCGACCGCTGCCGCCGCGGCACGTTCAACGGTGCCACATGGACGCGTGTCGAGATGCCCGAGCGCCCGGGACACGCCGTGCTGCCCATGGTCTGCATTGCCGACCTGCGCCGCGAGTTTTCGCACGGCAGCCGCTCCATGTTCTCTAAACCGCTGATGGAAGGTTTGGAGCGCGTGGTCGAGCGCCGCGAGAAGGCTGTGCTGTTGCATAACCGCCGCGGCTTTGCGCCGTTTTTGATGTGCCGCGAGTGCGGTTGCGTTCCCACCTGCAACCACTGCTCTACGGCGCTCACGTACCACGAGCGCACCCATACGCTGCAGTGCCACACCTGTGGTTCGTCCTGGCGCGTGCAGCCGTATCCCGCGCCCACGAGTCGTTGCCCCAAGTGCGGCAGCCGTTACCTGGCAAAAATGGGTCTGGGCACGCAGCAGATCGAGGACGCGCTGCGCCAGATGCTGCCCGAGGATGTCGCCATCATTCGCATGGATGCTGATTCCACGCGTGGTAAGGACGCGCATAAAAAGCTGCTCGAGCAGTTCGATGCCGCCGATTGCGCGGTGCTGCTGGGCACTCAGATGATCGCCAAGGGCCTCGACTTTCCCGAGGTCACGCTCGTGGGCGTGGTCAATGCCGACTTTGCGTTAAAGCTGCCCGATTTTAGAGCAGGGGAGCGCGCCTACGATCTGTTGGAGCAGGTTGCGGGTCGTGCCGGTCGCGGCGATCGTCCCGGCGAGGTCATCATCCAGACCTATCTGCCCGAGGACCCAGTCATTCGCGCCGTTGCCGAGCACGACCGTTCGATCTTTACCGACTACGACCTGGACCAGCGCCGCGACGCACTGTATCCGCCGTTCGTTCGCCTGGTCAACATTTTGGTGTGGTCGGCAAGCCGCGACGATGCGCAGGATTATATCGGGCGCATCGCAAAGCTGCTCAAGCGCCGATGGCATGCCGCCGCTCCCGACTTTTTGCGGGCGGGCAGCGCCGTGCCCCAGGTGCTTGGTCCGGCTTCGTGTGTAATCGAGAGAGCCAAGGACCGTTACCGCTTCCATCTGCTTGTAAAGTCGCCCGTGGGGTACCATGTCTCTGATGATATCGACGCCTGCCTCAAAGAGGTGGGCTCCGTGCGCGGCGTGAGCGTGAGCGTTGACGTCGACGCCTATGATTTGATGTAACAACCCGAAAGGATGGCCATGGAAGCCAACGGAATCGTACTGTCACCTGACCCTCGACTGCGCCAGGAGTGCGCCGTCATCGAGGAGATCACCCCGGCGATCGAGGCACTCGCCGAGAAGATGAAGAAGATGATGTTCGAGAACGGCGGCTGCGGCTTGGCTGCCCCGCAGATCGGTGAGCTCATCCAGCTCGTCACCATTGACTGTGACTACAGCGACAAGAATGACTATGATCCCTACGTGCTCATCAACCCTGTCATTGTTGAGCAGAGCGACCATCTGGTGCCGTTTAGCGAGGGCTGCCTTTCCATCCCTGGCATTAGCTGCGAGATCGAGCGTCCCGACCATGTCGTCGTCGAGGCATATGATTTGGGCGCCAACCTGATTCGCTACGAGGCCTCGGGCGATCTGTTCTGCGTTTGTTTGCAGCACGAGATCGATCACCTGCACGGCAACACCATGTTCGAGCGACTGAAGCCCATGCAGAGGCTCAAGGCCGTCAAGGAGTACCAGGACGCCCTGGCCCGCGGCGCTCGACCGGGCGAGACGGAGTAGGTTTGTCCGTCCCCGGGACGCCCGCCTATATCATCCCGTGCTCAAACATTCTCGCTGCGCTGCGAAACTGCGCGCGGGACGATATAG
>CABSBA010000093.1 GCA_902475825.1 uncultured Collinsella sp.
CGACGAGCATCCCTGCAAAAACGGCTGCCATGCAAAAGCCAAGCTTCCTGATATTTTCGCCCGCTTTGGCCATACGCTGAACGCTGTTAGACATACACTCACCCTCATCGACTCTATCGTTATTCGAACAGTTTATCGAACAACGATATTGATTGCATGCGGAAAGCCCCGCCAGTGCGCATAGCCCATTCACTAATCAGAAGGGGTGAGAGTGGATTTTTGGACACGTATCGAACGAGAGTGGATAATCTCCCACTTCGAGGCCACCACCGGGCCTAAAACGGGAGATTATCCACTCTCATAGTCATCAAGGCTCGCAAGCTCTTATTCAGCCGCTTCGCGCAGGGCCGACATCGTTGCCGCATATTGCTGCTGCAACGCATGCATTCCCTCGCGAGCGCCGTCAACGGCATCGGCGCCGCGCAGCGCTTCGGTCACCACGACCGCCGGCTCGTACAGATTATCGAATCCCAGGTTCTGGCTCACGCCCTTGAGCGTGTGCGCTGCCATAAACGCACCTTCGGCGTCTCCTGCCGCCATGGCGGCCTCCAGCTTGTCCATGCTCTCGTCATCCAAAAACTTGAGGGCAAAGCGGGCAAGCATTTCCTCGCCCATCAGCCGAGCACACGCGTCATCATAATTAGCGCCGATCTTCTCATACGCCTCACGCATGGAAATCATGGATTGAAACTCCTTTGCTCAACTAAATCGTGGGAAACGCGACGACGTCGGCAGGACGTGCCAATGTCTCGGCAATATGGTCTTGCACCTCGAGCAGACAATCGAGCAGCAGCGGGTTAAAGGTGCCGCACTTACCGTCCAGGATCATCTGAATTGCCTCCTTGTGCGGGATAGCGTCCTTGTACACGCGCACGCTCGTCAGAGCATCGTACACGTCGGCCACCGAAACCACCTGTGCGGCAATGGGAATTTCGTCGCCCTTAAGGCCATCGGGATAACCCTTGCCGTCCCAGCGCTCGTGATGCCAACGCGCAATCTGGTACGCATATTCCATAAGCGCATTGCCGGCGTGATGGCTACCCAGCTCAAGCAGCATGTCGGCGCCGATTGTGGTATGCGTCTTCATAATCTCGAACTCCTCGGGCGTAAGGCGCCCGGGTTTGTTGAGAATCGCATCGTCAATCGACATCTTGCCGATATCGTGCAGCGCCGAAGCCAGGGCAATCGTGGAGCGCTCCTCATTGTCAAGGGAAATGGTGTCGCTACGCTGGACCAGACAGCCAAGCAGCAGCTCGGTCAGCTTTTCGATGTTCGTAACGTGCCTGCCGCTCTCGCCGTTGCGAAGCTCCATGACGCCAGCCATGATGTCGATGAGCATGCGACTGTTCTTGACACGCTCGTTGTACTGCTGGGACAGCAGGCTCGTCAGGCGGCGCTGTTTGGCGTATAGGCGGATGGTGTTGCTTACACGGCGGCGCACGACACGGGAGTCAAACGGGCGGTTGATATAGTCCGAGGCGCCTAGCTCGTACGCGCGCAGAACCATATCATCGGAATCTTCGCTCGAAATCATGATGACAGGCAGATTGTCACTAACCGATCGGCGCGACAGACCGGCCAGCACCTCAAAGCCGCTTATGCCTGGCATGACAATATCCAGCAGCACGAGCGACAACTCATCACCATAGCGGTCGACCATGTCGAGCGCCGTACGACCGTTGTCGGCCTCGAGGATGCAATACTCGTCCTTGAGCATCTCGCTGAGAATGACTCGGTTCATCTCGGAGTCATCGACAATAAGTACCAAAGGCTTTTCGCTTTGGAAGGCCTCGATGGAATCGGCATCGGTCACGACCGTACCGGCTTTTGCCTTAGCGCGGCTCAGTAACTGGACAGCGCGGCCAACGCCCTCATCGACCGTCTCGCCATGAATACGAACGCCACCAACACATGCCGTCAAGCTCACGTACTCATGGCCCGGAATAATCGTGGAACGAACGGCATCGGACACCTGATGCAGGCGACGGGTGAAGTCATCGGAGGGAATATTGGGCATGACAACCACAAACTTGTCGCAGCCATAGCGCACAAGCTCGTCAGTCGAACGGATTCCGCTGCGCATGGCTGTCGCCACGGCACCGAGCGCAAGGTCGCCGGCATGACGGCCACACGTATCGTTGAAGACCCTAAAATCATCAAGGTCGATCATCGCAACGCCGGCATTCATGCGGGCGCTACGGAGCTTTTCCTCGTAATATCGGCGATTGTGCACGCTCGTCAGCACGTCGGTGTAGACAAGGTCCTCTTTTGCGGCCTCTTGCCCATCGATCGGACGCACCATCAGCAGGACATGAGGCTCGCCCTCGACCTTCAGAGGGCGCAGGCGAGCGCGGTACTCAACGCCATCGTTGAGCAGTTGCTCCGACACCTCATCGGAGTCTGCCAAGGCCTCAAGGCTCGACTGACGCAGACAAGGGCAGCGATCGCCGGCAAGCAAGCAGCTAGGCTCGCTCTTAATCTGATCGGCCGACAGCAAACGCACCACGGGGTAGGTCTTCGCGACGCGGGCGACCTCGGCGGCAGCCTCCTCGTCGGTTAGATTGACCTCGTGATTATTGAGCATATGGGGCCCCTTCGATAGTTTCGCATGGTAGCGGTGGGTTCCAAATGTTACAAGGGTAACACCTTGCCGATGCAGGTAAGCACGTGAATGCTGTTACATTTTTATGAGTTGGTAGACGGTGCGATTGAAGCCGCAGGCGTGAGGTTTTGAGCACATTTGTTAACACGGCCGAAACGTTTGCGGGTGAAGGCTGTTTTGATTTTTACGGCTGCTAGAGCTCCAGGATGCCACGGACAGTCTGGGCAGCCGCTGCCGGGCGATCGCGCAGGCCGTTGTGCGCGCCGGGAACCATTACGAGCGGACAGTCCAAAAGCTCAGCCGCCATCCTCGTGCCCGCCTCGCGGGGCGTACCAATCGAGAGCTCGCCCAAAAGCACGGCGGCCACCGTTTTCGACGCGCGAACGCTGTCCCAATCGGGAACGCAGGTCATAGTAATCCCGTATTCGTTCGCCATGAAACTGCGGCCGTTGCGCAGGGCATGCTTGGCTTCCGCCTCGGTTAACTTGGGGGCCTCAGGGTCCGAATCGCCGATGGCGCCCAGGAAGGCCCGTAATGCCCTGGAGACCTTTCCCGCGGCGATCATCTCGAGCAAAACCGGGGCCGCGCCCAGGCCGGCGCCCTCATCCGTCACGGCGGGTTCATGCAGAATCGCACGCGAGATTATGGCGGGGTTTGCACGGAGAAGCTCCAGGGCCACCAACGTACCGGCACTGTGCGCGAGCACGTTTGCCGGAGTGCCAATATGCTCGATAACGGCCTGCAGGTCCGCGGCCTGGACGGCGAGGTCGTAGCGTCCGTCTGCAGCGTCGCCGCTCTCGCCGCAACCGCGCCGGTCGTAGGTAATGACGCGATAGTCACAGGCGAGCTCGCGGGCGATGGCGTCAAAAAAGACACCGTCGACGCAGGCGCCGTGCACGCACACCAAGGCGGGTGCATCGGACGATACAACCGGGCCGGCATACTCGCGGCAGGCGATCGTAGTGCCCGCATTCTCGACCGTAAAATCCATGTTGTGCCCCCATCATCAACGCCCATCCAGTTGCACGTCAGTACGATTGGATGGACCCGCATTGCCTTACGACTTGTTAACAGATTAACTGTACCCGACCCGAGGCTTTTCATGGCACGGCATAATGAGCGACGTGAAAAAACGAAACTTGTAAAGCAAGAGCCTACACCTTGCTTTGGAGCCGATGCTATGCTTAGGCACAATTGTCTTGAGGAGCATATGCCTATGTCTACGTTTTTGAATGCCGGCCCCATCTTTGGGCCCGTTCGCAGCCGTCGCCTGGGCCTTTCGCTCGGCGTCAACATGATGCCGGCCAGCGGCAAAATCTGCACGTTCGACTGCATCTACTGCGAAAACGGTCTCAACGCTGAGCGCCCCTGCCATGAGCCGTACAACACAGCTGCCGTGGTACTCGATGCACTCGAGGCCAAGCTGCACGAGATGGCAATCGAGGGCGAGCTCCCCGATGTAATCACGTTTGCCGGCAACGGCGAACCCACCGCCGCGCCGGAGTTTCCGCAGGCCATCGCCGGTGCCGTCGCGCTTCGCGACCAGCTGGCCCCAAACACCAAGATTGCCGTGCTTTCCAACGGCACGCGCGCCGACCGTCCCCAGGTACACGATGCGCTCATGATGGTCGACGACAACATCCTCAAGCTCGACACGGTCGACCCGGCTTTTATCCAGCTGCTCGACCAGCCCGTTGGCCCCTACGATGTAGAGCACCAGATCGAAACGTTCGCGAGCTTTAACGGCCACGTCATTATCCAGACGATGTTTTTGAGCGGCGAGTACCGAGGCAAGTCTCTCGATAACACCGGCGAGGAGTACGTCGGCCCTTGGCTCGCGGCGCTCGAGCGCATTCGCCCGCAGGAGGCGACTATCTACACGGTGGCGCGCGAGACACCGGTCGCCGGCCTTGCTAAAGCGGCACCCGAGGTGCTCGACACGATTGCCGCACGCGTCCAAGCCCTCGGCATCCCCTGCCAGGTGAGCTACTAGCAAAACCACGCAGCAGCTAGTGCCCGCCATCCCGCCCCATCAGTTGCGGTGATATAGTTCCTATTTGTGCTGTTAAACCGCTTAAATCGGAACTATATCACCGCAACTTTTATAGACGCGTGGGTGGGCTATACTAGCTGCGGATGAAAGGAAGTTAGCCATGTTTGACAAAGGACCCGTGCCCGGACGCAACGACGCTTGCTGGTGCGGCAGCGGCAAAAAATATAAGAAATGCCATAGCACCTTTGATGAGCGCCTCGAGCGCTTGTGGGAAGAGGGCTGGGAGGTTCTGCCCCGCACGCTCTACAAGACGCCCGCCGATATCGAGGGCATCAAGCGCTCGGCCGCCATCAACGTGGGCGTGCTCGATTACGTAGGCGAGCACATCGCCGCGGGCATGACCACCAACCAGATCGACCAGATGATCTACGACTACACCGTCGAGCACGGTGGCACGCCGGCCGACCTCAACTACGAGGGCTACCCCAAGAGCGTGTGCACCTCGATCAACGACGTGGTCTGTCACGGTATCCCCTGCGATACGGACGTGCTGCGCGAGGGCGACATCATCAACGTCGACTGCTCCACGATCCTGGACGGCTACTTTAGTGATTCGAGCCGCATGTTCTGCATCGGTGAGGTCTCTGCCGAGCGCCAGCGCCTGGTCGAGGTCACCCGCGCCAGCGTGGAGGCGGGCTTGGCAGCCGTCAAGCCATGGTTGCCGCTCTCCGTTATGGCCGAAGCCGTGCAAAAGACGGTCGAGGACGCCGGCTTTAGCGTGGTGCGCGAGTACGGCGGACACGGCATTGGCAAGGAGTTCCACGAGGACCCGTTCGTGGGCTTTACCACCGAGGCGCCCGATGTGGACACCATCATGGCTCCGGGTATGGTCTTTACCATCGAGCCCATGGTCAACGCCGGAGCGCCCGACATCAAGATTAGCAAGGGCGACGGTTGGTGCGTGCGCACCAAGGACGGCAGTGATTCGGCCCAGTGCGAGGTACAGCTCGTAGTGACCGAGGACGGTTACGAGCTGTTGAGCTGGTAGCTGTGGATGCGCCGGATGCTGACGGGCACGCTCGTCTTGTATCCGGCGTTTTATTTGAACGTTTTGCCTGATAAAACCTGCCAAAAATAAACCTGTCCCTTTTTGGCAGGCTGAGCGGAGAGGACTGCTTGTGAACATCCTGGTCTTGTTGCCCGTCAACGACCGCCATCGCGCGATCCTCGAGTCGAGCGCTCCGGGCGAGGACTTTATCTACACGAGCGCCGACGCCGCCACACGCGAACAGGTCGCCGATGCCGACGTGATCCTGGGCAACATCAACCCTGGCATGCTCACGGCATGCGACCATCTCCAGCTGTTGCAATTGCAGACCGCCGGCTATGACGACTACCTTGCCGCCGGCACTGTGCCGGCTGAAGCCAAGCTGTCTTGCTCAATCGGCGCCTACGGTCAGGCCGTGAGCGAGCACATGTTTGCCATGGTCCTTTCCATGATGAAGCGCCTGCCCGGCTATCACGACTTGCAGCGCGAGCATCGCTGGGAGGATTTGGGGCCGGTTACCTCGCTCAAAAATGCCAACGTGCTGGTGCTGGGCGCGGGCGACATTGGCGGCCACTTTGCCACGCTCTGCCGCAGCATGGGCGCGCACGTCCGCGGCATCAAGCGCCATCCACTCGTCTACCCCATTGTGTTTGAGGACATGGACGGCATGGACGCCCTACCTGAGCGCTTGGCGGAGGCCGACATCGTCGCATCCTTTATGCCGAGCACACCCGAGACCCGCGGCCTGGCGAACGCCGAGTTCTTCGCCGCGATGAAGCCGGGCGCCTTCTTTGCCAACGGCGGCCGCGGCGA
>CABSBA010000094.1 GCA_902475825.1 uncultured Collinsella sp.
ACGGCCAACCGAAGTTGACCGTCTCAACAATCTTTGGGTGGGCCGTCAGGGGTTCAGCCTGCTCCGCAGGCGGCCGCTGCGGCGCTTTCGCGCCTTGCGCGCTGCGCTGGCAAACGCTCACGCGTTTACTCAGCTCCGCGCCCTTTCGGGTTCGAACCCATGAAAGGGCGACAAAAAAAGACGGCCAACCGAAGTTGACCGTCTCAACAATCTTTGGGTGGGCCGTCAGGGGTTCAGCCTGCTCCGCAGGCGGCCGCTGCGGCGCTTTCGCGCCTTGCGCGCTGCGCTGGCAAACGCTCACGCGTTTACTCAGCTCCGCGCCCTTTCGGGTTCGAACCCATGAAAGGGCGACAAAAAAAGACGGCCAACCGAAGTTGACCGTCTCAACAATCTTTGGGTGGGCCGTCAGGGGTTCGAACCCTGGACCTTGGGATTAAAAGTCCCCTGCTCTGCCAGCTGAGCTAACGGCCCGCGGGTGGCATTGTACCACGGTCTGGGACTATTCCCAACTCCATTGGCCGTTCTGGAAAATCACAACTTCGCGTCCATCGGGCGTAATGCCCACAATATCGATGTCGTCCGTACCGATCATAAAGTCGACGTGCGTGCTCGAAACGTTGACGCCATGCTCAATGAGCTCCTCTTTGGACATATCATATCCACCCTCAATGCACTCGGGGAAGCCGACTCCCAGTGCAAGATGGCAGCTGGCATTCTCGTCATAGAGCGTGTCATAGAACAGGATGCCGCTTTCGCGAATCGGCGTGTTCTTGGAAATGAGCGCAACCTCTCCCAGATGAGCAGCGCCCTCGTCAGTATCGATGATACTTGCGAGTGTCGCCTTTCCCACACGGGCGTCGTAATCCACCACACGACCGTTCTCGAACTTGATCCAAAAATCGTCGACCTTGTTACCGTGATGGATAAGCGGCATTGCGGAATAGACGATTCCGTCAGCACGCATACGATCGGGCGAGGTGAAGACCTCCTCGGTGGGGATGTTAGGGAAGAAGGGGTGACCGTCGGGGGTCTCGCCCTTACCGCCGGCCCACTCATGCCCCTTCGTCATACCAATTAACAGGTCGGTTCCATTCGAAGCGGTATAGCGCAGACAGTCAAAACTATTGTCGTTCAGGAAGCGCAAGTTCTTTTCGAACGCCGCGTCATGAAGCTCCCAGTCGCTCTCCGGGTCCTGGCCATCGGCACGAGCGGTGTGCAGAATCGCATTCCAAAGTTTATAGATTGCAACCTCATCGGCGTCTCCCGGGAACACCTCGCGCGCCCAAGCCACGACCGGAGCGCCGGCGATGCACCACGGATTGATGTTGTAATCCAGTCCACGGCGGAAAACTTTGCACTGCGTATTCCTCGCCTTGGATGCCGCGGCCGGCTTGGCTGGATCGATGCCCTTGAGGGCTGCAGGATCCGCACCCTCAATAAAGATAAAGCAGGCACCGTCCTGGGCCAGGGAATCCAGCTGCAGGCGCTTCCACTCGGGCGTCTGCTCAAAATAGCTTTTATCGACATGCTCGTACGCAAGCCTCGTCACGGCATCATCGGCCCAAATGACCGTCACGTGACCAGCGCCGGCGGCATAAGCCTCCGCGACCACCACGCGGGCAAAAGGCGCGCACTCGACCGGAGACTGAACGACGACCTCCTGGCCGGGCTTGACGTTTACGCCCTTGCGGACGACCAGGCGCGCGTAGTTTTTAATCTTGGGCTCCAGGGCCTTCATGCCCTCCAAAGCCTCTTCGACCGTCAGGGCAGCTCGAATCATGTGCCACTCCATCTATCTATAGAACAGTAAAAAGGCGCGCCGCAAAAACGACGCGCCTTATATCTTAGCGATATGTATGGATACAAACGCTACTTCTTCTTGGAGTCCTTCTTGTCCTCCTCGGCAGCCGAGCGCTCGATAAGAGCGTTGAGCTTGTTCTCGGACATGCCCTCGGCCTGCGCGCGGTACATGTTGCGCAGGGGACGAATACGAACGAAGTCGTAGATAAAGTCACCCAGGATGATGACATAGGACAAAACGATGCCGACCATCTGAACAGGACTGGACACCGTGCCGCCGGGAGCGAAGTAGAGCGAAGCCCAAATTGCCACGACGAGTACCATGCCGATGGCGAGCACGGCCCACCAGATACGACGGCGCTTGGTGTAGTCCTCATCCTGCTTGAGAAGAATATTCGACACCGTATAGATACGATCCTCGCGAGCACGCTGCTTGGCCTTGCGGGCGCGCTTCTCCTCCTTGGAAAGGCCTTCCAGGTTTTCACCCTTCTCGAGCTCTTTGCGGCGAGCTTTAGACGAAGCCGGCACGACGCGAACGGAGCTCGCTGCTTGGCGGGCGGGTTTAGCAGATGCGGCGGACTTGCGCGCAACCCCGGTAACTTCGTGGGATTGCGTGCGCTTGTTCGTGGCGCTACGGGTACTCACTTATGCGTTCTCCTTCATGCTTGTGAACTGGGAGCCCGTGATGATCTGGAAGGCCTCGCGATAGCGCTCGGACGTGCCATCGATGACCTCGGCGGGCAGGTGCGGGGTCTCCCCCGTCATATCCCAGTTGGCCTTGAGCCAATTGCGGACGAATTGCTTGTCGTAGCTAGGCTGGATCTTGCCCTCCTCGTAGCTGGCGGCGGGCCAGAAACGGCTGGAGTCGGGCGTGAGGCACTCGTCGATCAGCGTGACCTTGCCATCGATAACACCAAACTCAAACTTGGTGTCGGCAATGATGATGCCACGGGTCGCGGCGTACTCGGCAGCGGCCTTGTAGATCTTGAGGGACAGGTCGCGAATCTGCGTGGCGATGTCCTCGCCAACGATCTCGCAGCAACGCTCAAACGAGATATTCTCGTCGTGATCACCGATCTCGGCCTTCGTGGACGGCGTGAACAGCGGCTCGGGAAGCTTGGAGGCCTCGGTCAGACCCTCGGGCAGCTGGATGCCGCAGACGGTGCCGTTCTCGTCGTAGGTCTTCTTGCCCGAACCGGTCAGATAGCCGCGGACGATGCATTCGATGGGAATCGTCTGGGCCTTCTTGACCAGCATGGCGCGGCCTGCGAGATAGTCACGATACTCGGCAAACTCCTCGGGGAAATCCGCCGGATCGATGGAGACGAGGTGGTTGGGGACGATATCGGCAAACTTATCGAACCAGAATGCCGAGATGCGGTTGAGCACCTCTCCCTTAAACGGAATCTCGTCGGGGAGAATAAAGTCGAACGCAGAAATGCGGTCGGTGGCGACCATCAGCAGGTTTTCACCGGCATCGTAGATATCACGAACCTTGCCACGGGAATCCGGACGACGCTCCATCGTTGTCACGTGAGTCACTCCTTACCTAAATACGACAGAAATGCGGGTTCTTTCCCGCATGTTTTCGCAAACTCGGAGCGGCAGGAACGCGGCCCCTCCTTCACCGAATAGCGAAAAGCTAGTGCTCCATTGTAGTAGATGCCGCGTCCGCCGTGTGCTCGCGAGGCAGATGAATCGTAAAAGTCGTACCCTTTCCAAGCTCCGACTCCACGGATATGTAGCCATGGTGACGCTCGACGATTTGCTTGGTCACGGCGAGGCCAACGCCCAGGCCGCCGGCTTCGCGGGCGCGGCTGGCATCTGCGCGCCAAAATCGCCCGAAGATGCGCGACAGGTCGTCCTTGGCAATACCGATACCGGTATCCGAAACGGCAATACTGACATGCTTGCGGTCACTGAGCACCGACACCACGACCCAACCGCCCTCGGGGGTGTAGCGCATGGCGTTGCTCATGAGGTTGATGACGCACTGCGTGATCATGTCGGGATCGGCCTCGACGACATCGTCGTGACCTTGGGTCTCGTCAGCAAAGCGCAAGCGCAGATCGCGGTCAACAAATAGGCGCTCCTGAGCGTTGACGATAGACCGCACAAAGGGAACCATGTCCACCGGTTCGAGATTGAGCGGCGCCGTGCTGTTTTCCATACGCGATAGGTCGAGCATCTGCTGCACCAAACGAGCCAGGCGGCGCGTCTCGGAAGCGACCGTCTCCAGATGCTCATCGTCGGTGGGATACACGCCGTCCTGCATGGCCTCGACCGTTGCAAGCATGGCCATGAGCGGCGTGCGAAGCTCGTGTGCGACATCCGAGGTCAGGCGCTTTTCGTGCTTCATATCTTTCTCGAGCGAGGTGGCCATCTCGTCAAAGGTCTCACCCAGCTGATCGATTTCATCGTCGCCGCGCAAACCGGTACGAGCGGACAAATCGCCGTCGCGAATTTGCTTGGCCGTGCTCGTAATACGATGAATCGGCTTGGTGAGCATGCGAGACACGAGCGATCCGATAGCAACCGAGATGCAGACCGCAACAACCGCGGCAAGGGCCATGGCGTTAAAGGTCTTCTCCCTAAACGCAGAATCCGCCTTGGTGAGCAGAGCATCGGAGCCGATGGCCCATAGCTTTACCTGTCCGACATGCTCGCCAGAAGACGTTATGATTTCGACGTTGGCAACGCTATCGGAATCGGTGGGCGCCGACGAGACCGGGCTATGCGAGGCCTTTTTACCGCTCGAGCTGCTCGACGGTGATTCACTCTCGCGCACATCGGCGGTCGCACTTGCCGAAGGCCATGAGTCGTCATAGACGACAACGCCTTTCTTGTTGACGACCTGCATACTCAGGTCGTCGGACACCAAACTCGATGTCGCGACCGTGCGCAGCTCGCCCGCAGTCCAATTGCCGTTTTCCTCATACGACGTCGCAAGCTTTTCGGCAGCAGAATTGGCGATCTCGACGATATTAGAGCGCGTGTAATCCGAAAAGACGGTGCCCCACACAACGGAGACAACGCCCACCAGCACCAATACCGTCATGAGCGACGTCAGGGCAAAAGCCAATGCCATGCGCGAGGGATAGCTCATCGCTGGCCGTGAATCGGAACGAGGCGTGTTCCAACTCGCCTTGGAACCCGCCTCGTTCTCCTGCTTGTGCTTTTGTCCAATTTCAAAGCGCGCAGGTGTCATATGTGATTTCCCTATTTCTCGTCCGACTTATCGGTCTTGGCCGGAGCCTCAAAGCGATAACCGACGCCGTGAACGGTGTAGAGCCACTTAGGCTTCTTGGGGTCATCGCCCAGCTTGGCGCGAAGGTTCTTCACATGGCTGTCGATGGTGCGCTCATAGCCCTCAAAGTCGTAGCCGAGTACCTTCTCGACCAGCTCCATGCGGTTATAGACGCGACCGGGATGGCGAGCAAGCGTGGTGAGCAGCTTAAACTCGGAAGCAGTCAGGTCCACTTCCTTGTCCTCGACCAAAATCTTGTGGCCCGAGATATCGATGACCAGATCGCCAAAGTCGAGCACCTCAACGGCGGGCTCATCGGCCTGGTGAGCACGGCGGAACAGGGCACGGACGCGGGCGACGAGCTCGCGAGGCGAGAACGGCTTGATCAGGTAGTCGTCGGCACCAAGCTCGAGGCCGATGATGCGATCCTCGATCTCGCCCTTGGCGGTAAGCATGATAATGGGCACATCCGAGGTATCGCGAATAGTGCGGCAAACGCGCTCGCCGGGAATCTTGGGGAGCATAAGGTCGAGCACAACCAGGTCGAACTGGTGCTTCTCGAACTCCTCGATCGCAGACTGGCCGTCGCCGACGCCAACAACCCAGTAGCCCTCGCGCTCGAGATAGGCAGCGACGGCGTCACGGATTGCCTTCTCGTCCTCGACCAGCAGAATCTTTTTTGCATCTGAAGCCATAACACGGCCCCCCTGTCTCAATTAGCTAAGAACAAGCCCATTTTAACGCACCTATGCCCACCGAGCACCGCTACAGTGCAGCGGCTCGGCGGGCGGCACTCACAATTACAACGCGTTTATTCCCCCGTTGGCGCCCTTTTAACCCCTCGGCGCTAAAGAGAGAACAGGCGGGCGGTAACCGTCTCGGGGATTCCTTGGCTATTACGCACCGTGGCATAGGTTAAAAACGTATTCGATTTACCCGCCGTAGCTGGATAATCGCCATATTCGAGAGCGCGGTCGGGCGACAGCAGCGAACCATAGGTTTTGGCGGAGGTATCGATCAGAAAATGCGATGCCTGAACCTTAACCAGGTATTTGCCTTTTCTGCCGGCAGCACACGCAAGCGGCTCGCGCGACAGGAATAGGAACGTCCCATTCTCGTTACCGATATAGGTGCCCATGTTGCCTAGGCTCCCCACGCCGCTATAGGTGGCCTCGATGGAGAACACAAATGTGTCGCCCATATATACGGCCTCGAAGGGAGACACCGATGAGGGAAGGACCAGCTGAGCCCTCTTGGTATTGTTGCCGTCCGTCAGGTCGATCGCCGTCATGCCGTAGTAGACGCCCTCGTCGTTGCGCACACGCGGGGAAATGGTCAAGATGCCGTCACTCACACGCGGGGCGGATGCAAAGCGGCCCGTTGACTTCCAAATGGCCTCGGCCT
>CABSBA010000095.1 GCA_902475825.1 uncultured Collinsella sp.
CAACATCCTGCTTTACCAGCAATTCTTTGAGCATGGCGCCCAGGATCGCCTCTTGCGCGTTGCGATCCTTTTGCTTTGGCGCCACCTTAAACAGTGGCTCGCACACATCCGGCGTCACGTGCTGTTCCACCACGCCGGCATGCAAGGCATAGCCATCGTCCTCGGCAACCTCATTAGGCACAACGACAAGGTTCAGCGCCCGCGAATCAACTGTCCTTCCGCCATACGATGCGCGAACGCCCCACGAGGAATCGTTAAGTCGATCGGCCAGCCGGCGCGCCACTTCGGCAAGCCCATTACGCGCAAACGACACCACGATTCGCTGCCCCGCCATGCGCTCCGCAACCACGCGCGCGTACTCATCACCCTTGAGCACCTCGTAGAAACTCTTACGCGGGTATTCCATGAGCTTCACCCGGGCGAAGTCGCTGTAACGGCGTTCGAGAATCTGCAGCTCTCGATACAGAATGCCCTTCTTGGTATAGGCGACCTTGTCCGCCTGGGCCGAGAACGTCAGATCACGGCGCTTGGACGGCTTGTCGCCCCTGGCGCGACGCAGGATGTACTCGTCTTTTTGTTCGTGGGCAAGCACCATCGTCGCCACGGGCGATAGCCTGTAGCCCACTTGGCTCTTAATCTTCTCGAGCTCTTTCTCGTCACCTTGCGCCCTGCCAATAAGCACACGGCGCTTGGTGAACGTTCGAATCTTAAGATCGAAGGCGCAATCCTCATCGATAACGATTTCAACCGTTTCGATCTTGGCAGGTCCCCTTCCGTCGCTTTCGGCAGCATCGCGGCGGGCACCCTTGGCGCTAATAACATACAGGTGCCCGGTGTCATTGGGAACCTCGTCCTGAATCCCCTCAAACTGAGAGCAGGAGTTGAACAGCAAACGGAGTGCAACGTAATCGTCCAACTCGTTCCAATTAGTTTTAATCGGAACTACCTGCTCCTGATAAAGCGAGGCATTAAGATCGCCCGTCTGCACGCCCGCTTTGACCATCAGAAAGACGCGGTTATCGGCAAGCTGAGTGAGCGCGACGACCTTGCCCGTCTGGCACACATCGGCCATAAAGTTCGCCACGGCGTGCTTACCAGCATCGCCCACATTGCACCAAAAGACCGAGTAGCGCTCCTCGGCAGCAGCGGCATCGAGCTGCAACACGAGCTCTGATACGGCGATGTCTCCCAGACCGCACGGCTGGTTATGCTTCGATTGCACGACGAACCGCCTCCATCATCTCCAGATTGATTGCACCGTCAGCGGCCATATAAGGAACGGAGAACACAGTCCCTTCGGCGTCGAGTGCCTTGGGCGCGCACTCAAGCGCTGCCTCATCAGCCAAAACGTTGACGATCAGCAGGCGTTTCGCCCCAACCTTTTGAGCCTTCGCCCTAAAGCGCTCGGCATCCGACGCCTCGCGACCGTCTCGAACATAAGCGATATAGGCACCGATGCGATAGTGCTTAAAGTCGATCCACACCCCGGTCTTGTTGCCGGCGGCATCGAGCACCTCAAAGTCGCCGCCCGTCTCGGCATGGGCAGCATCGCCACGCGTAAGCGAATAACGGCCGTCGTAATATGCCTCAAAGATTGCCCTTCCGGCAGATTCTCCCAGCTCACCCAGGTAGACCGCTTGGAACATATAGGGCGTCATGTGTGCCGTTGCCGCCGGTTGCAGCGTCGAAGGCACCCCGTCACGAGACCAGCGCTCGCGCACCTCACGAATCGAAAGCAGCTCGGGCACACGCGCCGCAGCCTGACTTACCTGACGAACCTTTGCGCCCTTATAGCCCGCGCTGCAGCGGCAATAGTCCTCCAGACGAGCGGCAATTTGCTCGACGGGCTCACCATCGTAGTTAGGGAATTCAAAACGTGGCACCTTGCATGCCCCGCCTTCTGCATAGGCATAGCCATTTGCAGCATGCGACATGCGCAGCGCGGTACTCCGGCGCTCTGGGTATTGCGCGAGATCTTCCCACGGCAGGCAAAAATGATGCAGGTAAAAGTCGCGCTCGCCATCAAAAGCAGTGAGATCTTCGTCCCCGGCGTTTAGCGAGGTAACTTTCCACGCCAGCTTTTCGTGCTTTTGCTTGGCAAGGTTGTTCCTAAAGGCGGCAAGGTTCTGCTGCTTAACGGCAGCGTGTTCCTTGTTGTCCGTCATATGGTTGTTGGCAGCGGCGCAGGCACCAACCACCTGCTCAAGCTCGTAGCCCATCGGCAAATCATGCAAGAACGAAAAGTTGCAATCGTTCGCAATCTCGCGGTCGAGCAGCACCTGCACGCAAGGCATCTTTACACTCGTGCGCATCAGGCGACCCACAGCCTGTGCCACAATGCGAGCGCCTTCGACCTGATAAGAGAGGGTGTCGCGCACCGGCAGGCTCTTATTAACGCCAGATAGAAGCATCCGTACGTTCCGGCGCTTTTGAGTAAACGGAACCTCGCCGCGCGCTACCAGTTCCTCCTGCTCCACCACGCCAAGTAGCGCCTGCTGGACAAACTTATTTGAGTTGATCTCCACTCCCCAGGTCAAACGACTTGTGGGCGACTCGATATATAAGAAATCAAGATCCATCTTGGGGCGACGGTCGGCATTTTCAAAGCCGCAATCGACCTGATGAACCATGTCGCACAGATTCTCCGGCACCTTGTATTTGAGATTCTTGGAAAAGCCACCGGCCGAAAGATTGATAAACATCAGGGTCGGCTGGCCCAGCTCGAGACGTTTTTGAGCGCCACGCCAACCTGCATCCCATTCCGCAGCGTTAAAGCACGGCACCATGTCCTTGGCGGCCTCAAGCGATTTCTCGTACGACATCTCGGGGCACTTGATGTTTCTAATCACCAGCTCCGCGACAATCTCGCGCGCAAGATCCAGCGCCAGACTATTGAATTCGCCATGGTTTCCCATGTGGCGCGTGGTAAAAACGGCTCCCGCCCGTTGCTCGTTACGCGCCACACCACGGGCCCAAGTACTCACGGCAACAAGCGTCTTGCTCAGGCGCTTCAGCTCAAACTCGATGCTCTTGGCGTCGCTCACGCCCACCCTGTCAGCAATCTTTAAGCGCAAGCGCACCGCAAGTCCCTCACTCACGCCAATCCCGTCAAAGAACCGCATCGCGCGCTCGTACACCTCGTCGGGCGACACAATGATGCCGCCAAAGGCGCCGCCTGCCAGCGCGACCATGCCGGCAATTTCCTTGGACTTATCCACCCAGGCAATATCGACGTCGTACTCCTTCGCAGCCTGTTTGTTAAACAGCTTAGTCTGTCGCACGATTTCCTGGTTGAGCTCGCCAATCCAAGCGTCCTTGCGAACCACGCCATGAACCTCGTCAAGGTAATCGAGGTTGAAGTTTTTGACGGTCGGCGCACTCCATGTTGCGCTCATGCACACGCAAGGCGCTTTGGCGGCAATGGAGGCAAGGTAGGCCTCGGGCATGCGCTCAATGCCGTGGCTGGTTAGGTACGTGGTAAACATGTGCTCGATGGTGGTTTCCATCACTAGATAATCGACACCACGCGCATACATCGAGTCGTCGGCGGCATCGATCTCGTCATTCTTGCGATCTTTAAAGAACAGCGCCAGCATCAACGAATCCCAAAAATACTTCTCGCTGGTCTGGTTGTTCCTAATGCCCAGGGCATCGATGATGTTCCTGCGCGAAAGGTCGTCCTTGTACGAAATGCTGCCGTAGTACAGCTTGTCCATAAGCGTGGCGCAACGGGCGAGATGACCCACCACCATCCTGACCAGACCGCGTGCACGACGCACCGCCTTGCTGACGGTTTGCTGCCCACTCCCTCCGCGAGTGATAATCATATTGCGAGTACCGCCCTCATTGAGTTTGAAGCGCAACGGATTCGCCGAGTTGTCGCCCACCGAGATATCGTCACTGCCAAACAGATGTCGACCGGAGAGCTGCTCTTCTTTCGCCTCGTCAGACAGCGCAAAAGGCGGACGCAGTTTCATGTCCTTAATACAAGAGGCGAGTGCCTTTTGAATTTTCTTGGCATCCTTGGCGATTTCTTCGGCATCTTCCTCTACGCTCGCCCGCGAAACCCTGTTCCTCTCGGCGTTTGACCCTTTGTGATCGCCCGACGTGGAAGCGTGCGTATAGACCGCCATCCATTGATCTCGATTCCCCAGTAGCAAGGGGTCCACCACACCGCCGTTAAAATGACGATCGAGGATACGCAATACTTCGTCCGGTTGAAACGTCACGGGATCGTCTGTCAGCGTCGACAGTATGTCGGCCTTCATGTGGTCGATTTCATCAAAGATAAACAGGCCCTTCTCGGCAGCCATTGCGTTAAAGAGCACAACGCCTGCACCGGTCACTGTATCGATCCTATTGATGAGCTTTTGCGGCGTCAGGGCAATCACATGCGGTATGCTCTCGTCATTGAGCAGGGCAGACGGCCAAATCTGGGGGATCACCTCCATGCCGCGCGTGATGTTTTTGAGCTCGTGGCTCACAGCCCAACGCAAGCTCGCATCCGCCGACGATAGCTTGTCGCGAAGGGCGGGGGTCAAACGGTCTGCAACACCTCCCAGACGATTTCGAGTGTCAAGGATGCCCAAAAGGTCATCGGCGATCTCCATCGCGTTGCCCCACGCTCGCTTAATGATGCGATGAGAGCTCTCGTCGTCCGCCTCGATGGGACACGGAATGTCGCGCACGCCCACGGCGCCCTTACCGCGCGTAGTCTCAATCCAATGCAGGATGTTATCGCCCGCACGCGGAAGATCGAACACCATGCGCTGCGCGGCATCGCCATCCATGCCCTGTTCAACCAGCAATTTGCGCACGCTCGCAACGTAGTTGTCGCGGTTGTCCTTACCCGGCACCACAAACACCAGGTAACGACGGCCCGGGCACTTGTTAAAACAGCCCGAATCGTCCCAGCCACCGGCGATGAGGTCGGCTGTGACCTGCTCGGCCGTATAGTTTTTACCCGAGCCCGTCGTGGCGCCCAAAAAGTACAGGCCATTGTTGCCCTGATCCTTGGGGGCAAACAGCGCACGCTCAAAAAACTCGCGCATCGCCTTTTGACGTGCAAGATAGGGAGCGAGCTCCTTGTCGTCCGCAGACGACGGATTCGATTGGCAGTTGAGATCCCACATAGCCATGGTCAAACCTCCGATTTAGTTGTTACACGTGTTTGATACCATCCCGTGCGGACAAAACTCGCGCTGGGCGGTCAAGGCGGCGGCGTCCATGCCGCTTGAGAGAAGAAAGAAAGGAAAGAGGAGCAGTCAGCGACTACTCGCACGAAGCGAGCAGTTTCTTAAGATCGCACTCCAACGCCTCGCGCTCTTTGGCATCGATCACTGCAAGGGCGACACGCATCAGGGATGCATCGGCGGCAGACTCCTGAACCTGGTCGGGGCGCTTGCTAAAGCTTTTCCCGGCAGCCTTCCGATCGGTCGCGCCGTTCAGTGCGGTGGCTAAAGATTGTCATCGGACTTTGCGCTGGCTTTGGCCGCCTCTTCGCCCGCGATCAGGTCCTTAACCGTTATATACGCACTGTACGTAGCATCCTCGATCTTTTCCAAAACATCATCAGGGTCGCAAGTGCCCCAAGTTTCTTCGAGGACTCGAGCCAATCCCCAAGCAGCGCTGAGCAGGACGTCAACGTCCTTTAGATCTAAATGATCGACCGTAAAGGGATAGTCCGCGCACTCCAGTAGATACGTGTCAACTGCGCCAATTGCCTCAGCCACGTATGGCTCAAGATCGCAATGGGGTTGGAGGGCGCACAGCGCCTTGTGCGGATCGGTCGGCTCGATCCAATACAGCGTTGTCGCATCCTCGCATTTCTCGAGCGGATAACGCTCAACCGCCTTCTCCCAACTTTCATACCAAGGATCGGCATCGCCGTCCGTCATCGACCTGCAAAGATCAATCGCCGCAGAAACAGTCGCACACGAGCATCTATAACTGGCGCCTTTCCTAAAATCATCATTGAGCTCGTCGTCGCCAGACAGCCTCGCCTCCATGATCAGAAACGGGCCGTCATCATCTGTAATGCTCATGGGATAGTTGTCACATTCGTAGTACGGATACATTTTGTCTCCAATCAACCGTTCGGTCACATTAACAAGCAATATCAAAACCGCGCTCACGCGGAGGGTTGTCGTCCTCGATCCATTCGAGCCCGTCGTTCTCATCGATTCCGGCATCGGGGACTGACGACCATCTGAACTCGAAACCAAGCTGGTCAAGCTCATCGACTCGCTCACTGATTACTCCGTACGCATCCAACGCATTCTCGAAATCCTCCGAAGACACATAGCCGCGCTCGCACTGCTTGCGCATCTGGTGCAAACGACCCATG